>CAZNLZ010000036.1:0-9802 GCA_964574225.1 uncultured Muribaculaceae bacterium
ATACAACTAATAAATATTTATGGTTAGAACTTTGTATTATTGATTTAACTAATTATAAGAATCTTCCATCTGCTGAAAATTTATTAAAAAGAATTGAAGTTTTGGAACAAAAATTAGCTTCTGGCGATTTTACACCGTCGCAAGTTAGTGTTGCGGTAAAACCTGCTATACAAGATGTAGCACCTAAATTTGTTGCAAAGAAAGTGGAAGAAAAACCTCAGCCAGCTTTACAACAAGTTGCACCAAAACAACAAGAACAAGAAAAACCAGTACAACAAGTGCAAGTTCCTTCTGCTGGCGGAAGTGATTTGCATTCATTGTGGGTTTCAATTCTTCAAAGTATTGATAGTCCACCAAATAGAGCTTTCTATACAAGTCTTGCAAGACCTGTTGAAATTACAGATAACAAGGTTGTGATTGCTTTTACAAAAGAAATGTTTGTTAAACAGGCAAAAGAAGGTGCAAAAAAACAAGCGCTTTTTGATGCTGTTTGTAGGTATTTAAATACATCAAATCCAATAATTGATGTTGTTACAAGTGATAGTGTCGATTTTTCCAAAAAAGTAACTGCTCCGGTTTCAAAACCTATGCCACTTCCTGAAAATGAAATAAGAAAACAAGAAGAAGAAGAGTATCATTCATTTGTTGAAGCAAAAAAAGAAGCAGAAAAACAACCAGCTGCACCAATTGATACTTCAAGCCAAGTAAATATGGTTAAAGATTTATTTGACGGTAAAATTATATAAATTAGCCTCTTGATTTTACAGCTCTATCAATATCTCGAGCTTGTGCTTTTTTAGCTAAGTCATCACGCTTGTCGTATAGTTTTTTACCTTTTGCTAGTGCTATTTCAATTTTTGCCCAGCCATTTTCAAGGTAAACCTCTAAAGGAACAATTGCGTATCCGTCTTTTTTTATTCGTCCGATTAATTTATCGATTTCTTTTTTGTTTAAAAGGAGTTTTCTTGTCCTTTTTTCTTCATGATTATATCTGTTTCCTTGTTCATAAGGACTAATATGACAGTTATACAAAAAGACTTCTGCATCATCAACTTTTACAAAGCTATCTTTTAAATTTATAGCCCCTTTTCTAATTGATTTGATTTCAGTACCTGTTAATACCATACCTGCATTGAATTTGTCGAAGATATGATATTCATGAAATGCTTTTCTGTTTGTAGATATAATCTTTTTACCCATAAAAGGATTATAACATCATAATATTATTTTTGATAACCTGCTTGAAAATATCACATAATAAAATTTTTTTAATTTTGTTGTTTCCTTGTGATAAAAATTCCTCTTGTGATAGTTCAATGTAAGCTGTGTATTTTTTATATGTTTTATAATCTTCTTTGTTCCAAACAATAGCATTTAATGAAATAAGAACTTTATCTTTCAGAAAAATTTTAATAAGTCCGCTTTTTCGGTTATTTAATTCTGATTTTATTACAAAATCATGTAAATCTATTGTTTTTCGTAATTCTAAAAAGTTATTTTCCATATTTTAGTAATTTCTGAATTTCTTTAAAAGATTGTAGTAATAATCAACTTTGTGCTCTCTAATAATTCTTCTCATCTTCTTTTCTGCTTTGATAAAATAAGGCTCATCTATAATGCCTGTTGTAATTTCGTAGTCTCGATAAATCTTTAGCAAAATGTCTTTTAGAACATAAATCTTTTCGTTTTCAGACACAAATGCTGATTTTATGTTCTCTGCTACGTTTTCTATTTTTTCAAACAAAGATGTTCTCTCCTTGTGCTTGATAGCACGAGAAGTAACAAGACGCAAATGTCTTTCCATATCTACCCACTCCTTATTCCTAGTTTGTAACTACATTTTGATTAAAATACTAAAAATAGTGCAATAAAATGTAATTTGTAGTATAATATTATCAGTTGGAAGTTACAATATATTATAAATATAGTTATTATATTACAATATCATGTATAAAAATTCAACACAAATTACAATATTGTGTAACAAAATATAAATGGAATTTAAAATGACTATTGGTAAAAGAATTAAAGAATTAAAAACAATGATGAAAATCACTTCAGCAGAGATGGCTTTGAATTTAGATATTCCTGTAAGAACAATTGGTAGTTATGAACGTGATGAAGCGCAAGCTGGTGCTAAATTTTTTAATGCCTTAATTGAAAAATATCAAGTTAATATAAATTGGTTGTTAACTGGAAATGGTAATATATTTATTTCTTCTAAAGCAGAAATAGATGTAAAATATCTTGCCGAAATAGAACAAAAGTTAAATTTGACTCCGGAAGAATTAGATGGGTTGATTCAAATTTTAGATGCTGATGCAAGCCGTGATATGGTTATGAAGTTCATTGAGATTAAAAAGGGTAACAAAGAAGCTTTAGATAGTCTTATCCAAAACTTACAAGGTATCAAAGCAATTTACAACTAATCAACATCAACAGGTTCTTTTAATATTGCTGTAATTGCTGTTTTTGCATTTGCTTTAAGTTCTTCGCTTAAATTTGGAAGAATTGTAAGTTGTCTTAGTACATCTACTGTGCGTTTAAATATTCTTACAATGTCACCTTCTGAAGAATCTACTTGTTTTGCAATATCTTCCCAAGGTGTTTCTAAAATCCATTGTTCCATTAGTGGTGAGTAGTATGAATTAATATACATTTCTGTATTAATGTCATAATCACGTTGAAGAATTGCAATTTTCTTTCTAACTTCTTTTATTCTATTTAGTGCTTTTCTTGTATTCTTGCTAATTGGTTGATTTGGATAAACATCGCTTCTTAAATCTTCAGTTACAAGGGCACATATTACAGAGGCAAGTTCGTATGGTTGAAGTTCATCTAGAATTCCTTTTAAGATGATTTCTGATAAGAATAATTCATTTTCTGCTCTAACCATAGAACAAGTTATGCCTGCATCTGTTGGAACACCATTTTCAATGTATCCAATACGCTCTAAAATATCTTTGTGTGCTAGGAATTTGTTCCAATAAATATCTTTTTGTTTTTCGATATTTTTGCAAGTTTCTTTGTATCGTTTTTCATATCTTGCAATGATTTCAAGATTTTTCATATGCTTTTTGAAACCACGACAAACTTCGCATTGATATTTTTGCAAAGCTTCTCTGATTTCACGAGTTTTAGCTGTGTATTCAAGAACTTCAGGTGCGTTTTTATTTCCCTTTTGTTTTGCTTGTTTTTCTAATGTTCTTGTTAGTTTTCTATAAACGATGAATTTTTCTTTTAATCTATTGAATTCAATGAAATCTTCGTTTGTTAAACCGTGTGGGCATTTTTCACTTTTTAATTTATGAAGTGTTTGTTCGCAGTTTAACTGTTGCATAATTATAGGTTTTAGTCTGTCGTTAGATGAAAAATAACCAAAACTCTTTAAAATAAGTTCTTTTGCTTGATCTAATTCTAGGTTTTGAAGTAAATTTAATACCATTGAATAGCTTGGTGAAAATTGGCTTTCTAATGGGTTTGATGAACTTCTTACTAAATCTGCAACTTCATCAGGAGTTTGGAATTGAGTTCCCATTACTACAACATAACCAATTTTATCCATTCCACGTCGGCCTGCACGACCAGACATTTGTAAAAATTCATTTGCGGTTAGCATTCTGTGCCCAGAATCTGTTCTTTTGCTGATTGCGCTTATTACAGTTGTTCTTGCAGGCATGTTTATACCAGCTGCTAAAGTTTCTGTTGCAAACACAACTTTAATTAATCCTTTTTGGAATAAACGTTCAACTAATAATTTCCAAGCAGGTAATAATCCGGCGTGGTGAGAAGCAACACCATTATAAAGGTATTCTAAATTCTTATTGTTTTCTAAGTATGTATGTTCTTTCAAAAATTCTTGAATTTCAGTTCTTATTTGTTTTGCTTCTTCATTTGTAATTAAATTAATGTTAGAACATTTTTCCATATTCTCATCACATTTTTTTCGTGAAAAAGTGAAGAAAATTGCAGGTAGCATTTCTTTTTTATGTAAAACATTAATTACATCTTTTACCGTATTTTGTTTTTTTGCTTGGCGTGAGTGAAAACTCATTTTCTTTTCTGGTTTGATTTTTCTATTTAATTTGCCGTCTGGTGTTAAAAGAGGCAAAATATCGAATGGTTTTGATGAATCAAAATAGTAATGCCTTAATGGAACAGGTCTAAAGTCTGTATAAATATGTTCTGTTCCTGCGTGAACAGTGTTTATCCAATCACAAAGTTGTTGTGAGTTTGCAACAGTTGCGCTCAATGCAATTATTTGCACATTTGTAGGGCAATAGATAATACTTTCTTCCCAAACAGTTCCACGTTGTTCATCGTTCATATAGTGAACTTCATCTAACACAACGTATTTAACATCTTTTAGATTGTCTTTAGTGTTGCCAAAATTTGTGTTATAAAGCATATTTCTAAAGACTTCTGTTGTCATAACGACAATAGGTGCTTCACGATTGATTGAAGTATCACCAGTTAAAAGTCCAACATTGCCTTCGCCATATTTCTTTCCAAAATCATAGAACTTTTGGTTTGATAATGCTTTCAATGGAGTTGTATAGAACAATCTAGTATTTTCGTCTAACGCTTTATGAATAGCGTGTTCTGCTATACAAGTTTTACCTGCTCCAGTCGGTGCGCAAACTACAACGCTTTTTCCATTGTCTATGCAATCAAATGCTTCTTTTTGAAAATCATCAGGTATAAAATCAAACTTATACAATTTTTGTCCTTATACTGTCATATGCTTATTATCGTAATCAAGTCTTCCTATTAACTTGTTCAAGCGTTTTGCAACATCTTTAAACATTGGAATACTTAAACTTTGTGCGCCATCAGAAGATGCATTTTCAGGGTCGTGATGTACTTCCATCATAACACCATGAGCACCAACTATCAATCCTGCTTTTGCCATTGGTTCGATTAAATAACGTCTTCCTGTACCGTGGCTTGGGTCAACAATAACAGGTAAGTGAGAATATTTTTTAATTACAGGAACGGCTGCAATATCAAGAGTATTTCTTGTTGCTGTGTTATCAACACCTAAAATGCCTCTTTCACAAAGAATAACTTTGTCGTTTCCGTTATACATAATGTGTTCTGCAGCAAGTAAAAATTCTCTTATTGTTGCTGCTCCGCCTCTTTTTAAGATAACTGGTTTATTGCATTTGCCAACAGCTTTTAAAAGCTTGAAGTTTTGCATATTTCTTGCACCAATTTGAATAACGTCAGCATATTGGCAAACTAAGTCGATATCTAATGTATCCATTAACTCTGTAACTACAAGTAATCCTGTTTTCTCTCTTGCAATTGCTAAATATTCAAGAGCTTTTTCTTCTAAACCTTGGAAATCATAAGGTGATGTTCTTGGTTTGAATGCGCCACCTCTTAAGAAATGACAACCCATTTCGCTAGCTGCTTCTGCAACTCTTAAAAGTCCATCTAAGTCTTTTTCAACGCTACAAGGTCCAACCATTAAAACAGGTTTTTCTAATCCACCAATTCTTACTCCGTTAGAAAATTCAATAACAGTATCTTCTTGTTTGCCTTCTCTTGAAGCTAGTTTGTATGGTTCTTGGATTAGTTTTACGCTTCTAACACCTTCATACGATTGGAACGAATGTGGTTCAATTAGTCTTTTATCGCCGATTGCGGCGATAACAGTCATAACATCACCGTGGTTTAATACTGTTTTAAAGCCTTTGTTATGAAGTGCTCTTGTAACTATATCAATTTGTTCCTTTGTAGCCGATGGCTCCATAATAATAATCATATTTAGTGTCCTTTTTATACTGTTATTAAATGCTCTTTTAATTTATCTTCGCTAATAATTTGGTTTTTAATTGAATTTTCAATTTTTGTATTGCTTAATAAAATAGCATTTTCAATTGTTAAATTATCTGCTATTTTAACATTGTCCCAAATTATAGAATTCTTTATTGTTGTATTTCTTCCGATTTTGCAGTTATTTCCAATAATGCAATTATCTTTTATTTCAACGCCTTCTGTAAAAACTACATTTTCACCTTTTGTATATTGTCCATTGATTGTTTTGACAACTATTGGTTTGTATCCATTTAATATATGGTTTAATAAATCAATGTTTGATTGGTGGTATTGGTCTAATGACCCAATATCTGACCAGTAGCCTTTATGTACAAAAGTATTGATTTTTAATCCACTTGCTAAAATTGAAGGAAATACATTTTTTGCAAAGTCATAGAATGTATTTGCTGGAATAAAATCAAAAATTTTGTAGTTAAAAATATAAATGCCAGTATTTGCTAAGTTTGATTTTGCCTCTTCAACTGTTGGTTTTTCTTGGAAACTTGCAACAAATCCTTTTTCATCTGGTACAACTATTCCATATTTAAAGGTTTCTTTTTTTTCTATTTCTTTAATTACTATTGTTGCGATTGAACCAGAATTTTTATGGCTTTCGTATGCTTTTTGAATATCTAAATCAGTTAAACCATCACCAGACATAATGATGAAATCTTGACCTTCTTCAAAGAAAAATTGGCATTTTTTTACACCGCCAGCAGTTCCTGAAAGTTCGATTTCTTTGATAAATTCAAAATTAACTCCAAAATCATTTCTCTTGTAATGTTCTTGTATCGCTTCTGCTTTATGATAAGTGTTTGCAACAATATCTTTTATTCCAAAACTTGCAAGGTGTTTTACTAATATATCCATTGTGGGAACATTTGCAAGTGGAACCAAAGGTTTTGGTACAACACTTGATAAAGGCTCAAGTCTTGAGCCAACGCCAGCTGCCATAATCATTGCTTTTTTTAACATACATCCACCTTCGAACTATTTATTAGAAAGGAAGTTTTCCTTTTAGAGCACCTCTTAGGTTCTTTGGGATTTTTATTTTCCCTTTTTTTAAGTCAGACATGCCCTTCATCATTTGACGCATTTGTTCAAATTGGGTAATAATCTGGTTTACTTCATGCATTGGAATTCCACATCCAGCTGAAATTCTTTTCTTGCGTGAAGTGTTCATAACAGAAGGATTTGCTCTTTCTTCTGGAGTCATACTTGAAATGAAAGATTTAATTCTTTTCATTTGCTTTTCGCCTTCAGACGCTATTGTTTCTTTTGCGTCTTTATTCAAACCTGGAATGCTTGGTAACATACCTAAGATTCCTTCTATAGAACCAAACATTTGCATCTGTTTTTGCATATTTAAAAAGTCGTTGTAAGAGAATTCTGCTTTTTCTATTTTCTTTTCAAATTCTCTTGCTTGTTCTTCGTCAAAAACTTCTTGAGCTTTTTCAACAAAAGATACAATGTCTCCCATTCCAAGAATTCTGTCTGCCATTCTTGAAGGGTGGAAGTCGTTTAGTGCATCAAGTTTTTCGCCTGTACCTGTTAATTTGATAGGTTTACCTGCTGCTTGAACAACGCTTAATGCAGCACCACCACGAGAGTCGCCATCTAATTTTGTTAATACAATACCTGTTATATCAAGTTGTGTGTTAAAGTTTTCAGCAACACTAACGGCTTGTTGCCCTAACATAGAGTCGATAACAAGCAGTTTTTCTTGTGGATTAAATGCTCTATCAATAAGCAATAATTCAGCCATCATTTCGTTATCAATTTGAAGTCGACCAGCTGTATCTATGATAACTACGTTGAAACCATTGTTTTTAGCGTGGTCAATAGCTTGTGAAACTATACTTTGAACATTTGTTGAACCATCAATAGTAAACACAGGAGTTTGAGTTTGTTCACCTAATGTTTTTAACTGTGTAATTGCAGCTGGACGATATACATCGGCTGCAACTAACAATGGGTTTTTACCTTCTTTTTTAAGCTTTACTGCAAGTTTTGCGGCTGATGTTGTTTTACCTGAACCTTGCAAACCTAACATCATAATTAAAGAAGGATGTCCATTAAGAACAAGTGGTTTATTTTCGTTTCCTAAAATATTAACAAGTTCATCGTGAACGATTTTAATTAGTTGTTGAGAAGGATTTACTCCCTTTAAAACATCTTCACCAAGTGCTTTTTCCTTTAGTGAAGTCATAAAAATTTTAACAACTTTAAGGCTTACATCCGCATCAAGTAAAGCTCTGCGTACTTCTCTAAGTGCATCAGTCATATTCTCTTCTGTAAGAGTTGAATTTCCAGATGCTTTTTTTATAATCTCTTGTAATTTATCTGATAAATTGTCGAACATAATAATACGATTTTACTATAAAGAAACCGAAAAAGCCCTATTATAAAGAAAATGTTTCACTTTGTAAAAGGAAGTTTTATTTCGTTAATTATTGCAAAAATGCAAATAATACAGATTCCCAAGCTGAAACCGCCAATTACGTCTGTTGGAAAATGTACGCCAAGCCAAATACGACTAATACCGATAAAAATAATTAGTAAGCCTAAAAGTGTGATTAAAGTTGTTTTTATTAGTTTGTTTTTTACGTATTTCAAAACAAAATATATTAATAGTCCGTATGTAATCATACTTAGTGTGCTGTGTCCTGACGGGAAGCTGTAGTACCCAACATCTAAAAATCTTAATTCTATTGGCGGACGAGGACGCTGAATTATTCCTTTTATTATTGAATATAAATATTCTGTAAAAGGTATGGAAATGCAGTACAAAATAGCAACTTTAAATTTTCTGCAAATTAACAATAATATTATTGCTATACCAACAGTTATTTTCCAATATATTTCGTGTCCAAAATAGGTAATAAATTTTGCAACTTCTAATGGTATATCTTTTAATAAAGATTGAATGGCAGTTATAATTAAAAGTTCTTTTTCAGACAATGCACTGTTTTGATATACAAAAAAAGATACTGTTAAAAAAATGGCTAAAAATATAGTAAAAACAATAAGTTTCTTTTTCAATTTAAACACTCCCAACTCTCGATTATGAAATTATACAAAAAAATCACAATGTGTTCCAATTTAAAAATTATTCTTGTATCATAAGGTTATGAAAAAAGAAAAAGCACAAAAAGTTAGGTTGAATAAATATATCGCTTCTTGCGGATTTTGCTCTCGTCGAAAGGCTGACGAGTATATTGAGGCAGGGAAAGTTCGTGTTAATGGCGAAGTTGTAACAGAACTTGGTTGTATTATTAGTACAAAAGACCGTGTAATGGTTCATAATAAGATAGTTAAACCCGCTGTTTTAACATATATTCGCTATTATAAGCCAGCTGGTTATATTACGACTATGGATGATGAAAAAGGAAGAAAAACTATTTATGATATTCTTCCAGAAGAAGTGCAAAATCTTAAACCAATTGGTAGATTAGATAAAGATTCAACTGGGCTTTTAATTTTAACTAATGATGGTGATATGATTAATGCATTTGCGCATCCTTCTGTTCATGTTCCTAAAATTTATCGAGTTTGTGCTCAAGGGAAATTAACATTAAATGACCTTGTTTTAATGGAAAAAGGTATTGAAATTGAAAAGGGTCAAATTGCCTACGCTCTAGCTAGAATTATTGATATGGAAGGCAAAAATACTGTTCTTGAAATGGTATTACATCAAGGTTTAAATCGCCAAATTAGAAAAATGCTTGATAGCTTAGGACACCCTGTAATATCATTAAAACGATTGAGTATGGGACCAGTTGACTTGCAAGGCTTAAAAAAAGGTCAGTTTAAATATATGAAGCCAAAACAAGTTCAAGAAATTAAGAATTATTTGAAAAAGCTTGAAAAATTAAAAGCATAATAAATATTATTGTTATCTTTTATAGAATAAAATAAAAAACAGAGTGCACCTGTTCCGTGTAGATAACATCTAGGCTCGGCATAGGCTGCGGAACTC
>CAZNLZ010000037.1:0-9773 GCA_964574225.1 uncultured Muribaculaceae bacterium
CTGTAATATATAATAAACCTGCTTCATTAAGTTTCGCAACTGCACAGCTAGTCTTCGCCATTTGCATAAGGCTTAAGATACTTTCTTGCATTCTAGCCCCACCCGATGCTGTAACTGCAATCATTGGGATTTTTCTTTTTAATGCTTCTTCCATCGCTAGTGTAACTTTTTCTCCAACTACACTACCCATAGAACCACCCATAAATTCAAAGTCCATAACAGCTGCAGCTACTTCGTGTCCACCAATTTTCCCAACACCAGATACAACCGCTTCGTTCATATTTGTTTTTGCTTTTGCTTGAACGATACGTTTTTTATATGCTTCTGTATCAGTGAATTCAAGTGGGTCAGCTGTTGTTATGTTTCCAAATAATTCTTTAAAACTACCTTCGTCAAAAAGTTGATTTATACGTGTTCTTGCATTTATTCTAAAGTGGTAACCGCATTTCGGACAAACATCTAAGTTATCTTCAACATCTTTTCTTAAAAGTTGTGCGTCACAGTTATAACATTTTACCCAAAGTTTTCCAATGCTATCATCCACAGGGGTTTCTTGAGTTCTTCTTGCAATTTGTGATTCTTTTCTTTGCTTGAACCAATCCTTTACTGTCATAAAAGACTTCCTCCGCTAATCTACTTGCACATTCGTGCAACAATAAACTAATTATACAACAAACATTTGTATAAGGTACAGACTACAAGTGGATAACTCTAAAATTTTTACATTTTTTCTGGGGCATTAACTGCAATTAATGTCATTGCTGATTTTAGAATTATTGTTACAGCTTTAACTATTGAAAGTCTTGCATACATTAACTTTTCATCTTCAACCAATACCTTTGAAAAAGCATAGAATTGGTGGAAGTTAGCAGCTAATTCTTGTAAGTATTTTGTTAATAAATAAGGTGTTCTGTTCTTCGCTGCATTTTGCACAACTGATTTGTATTCTTCAAGTTTTAATAATAATTTCTTTGTTGTTTCAAGTGACTTTTCATCTTTGCATGTCCAAAGAATATCAAAGTCTTTATTTTTTAGCTTATTTATAACGTCATCTAGTTTTGTGTTGTTTGATGTTTTTATTTCGCTATTGATTACGTCAAATTTTTCTTGAAGTGCATTCCTTAGTATAGAACAAGCTCTTGCATGTGCATATTGAACGTAAAATACAGGGTTTTCATCAGTCTTTGATTTTGCAAGTTCTACGTCAAAATCTAGAGTTGTATCAATGCTTCTCATTATCATCCAGTATCTTGTTGCATCAACGCCAACTTCTTCAATTAGCTCATCAAGTGTAATCATTTTTGTTCTTTTACCCATTCTCACTTGTTCACCATTCATAACAAGGTTAACAAGTTGTCCTAAAAGAACCTCTAATGAATTTGGGTTGTATCCTAATACTTCAATTGAAGCTCTCATTCTTGGAATATATCCGTGATGGTCTGCGCCCCAAATGTTTAATAAAGTATCAAAACCTCTTTTTAGTTTATCGTAGTGGTATGCAATGTCTGCTGTTAAATATGTATATGCACCATCTGATTTTTTTATAACTCTATCTTGATCATCTCCATATTTAGATGAAGCAAACCAAAGTGCACCATCTTTTTCATATAGTTCGCCTAACTCTTGTAATTTTTCAATGCAAGCCTCAACTTGTCCTGATTCGTGAAGTGTTAATTCACTGAAATAGTTATCGAATTTTGTATTGAAGTTTTCAAGTAATGCTTTTTGCCAGCTTAACATTTTCAATCTTGCATATTTGCATACAAATTTTAAAAGCTCTGGGTCAAATTCACCATTGAATTTGTTTTTCATTTCTTCCGCTTTTGCTGCTTCTTCTTTAACAAAATCTTTTGCAACAGGGATTAGGTATTCACCTGTATAGAAATTTTTTGCTTCCTCTTCGTCTTGAGGAAAATCAATATCAACATTAAGTTCTTTAAGAACTCTGATATAAAGTGATTTCCCTAATTTTTGAATTTGGCTTCCTGCGTCATTGATATAAAACTCTTGGAAAACATCGTAGCCAGAATATTTCATAACGTTCGCTAATGCGCTACCCATAGCTGCCCAACGACCGTGTCCGATGTGGAATGGACCTGTTGGGTTTGCACTAACGTATTCTAAAATAACTTTTTTACCTTCGCCTTGGTTATTTTTTGCATAATCAAGTTTCTTGTCCAATACTTCAACAAGAATGTTATTCAAAATGCTATCGTGTAATTTAAAATTGATAAAACCAGCAGCAACATTAATATCAAAACCATCTGCTTCGATATTATCTGCAATCGTTTGAGCAATGGCTGGTGGTGCTAATCTTGCATATCTTGCTAAAGATGCAACGTTAACAGCAAAATCACCAAACTGAGTATTTTTTGGAACATCTGTCTGGAATGAAAATGCATCTTCTGCTTTCATTTGACCAAGTTTACCAGCGTCAACAAGTTCTTTAACTGATTTGTTTACTTTTTCCAAAAAATATTCTTTTAACATAGCTTCGCTCTCTCAATGTTTACACATTAAGATGATAGCAAAAACATGCTAAATATATCAGCTAGGGTTTTAATTTTTCTTTAAGTTTTTTCCTGATGCAAAGAGTGTAGACATCTATATTCGAATTTCCACCGTTAAAACTTCCAAGTAATGACTTGAGTTTTCTTACGGTTTCATTAGTTGTTGCCGTTTCTTTTTTCATACTAACCTCAAACATTACGAGATAAAACTTAATCTAATTTTATCTGTCATAATGATATTCCCGTTTATTTTTTCAAATTAACGTGGTTAGTCAAAATCTTAAAGAATATATAAATTAATTTACAATTGTTATACGCCTACCAAAACCTTTTCTTCAACAATCATACTGTAAAGGTCAATGTCTGCCTTAATGTTTTCGATGTTGTGAAGAAGTTTTGTGATTTCTAAATCGAAATCGTTGAAAATTTGTTCGTTTTGCATTGCCTTTTTCTCCAAAAAACTTACATGCAATCTATCGACGAAAAAAATTTAAACTTTAGACTTTAATTTTAAAGTTTACAAATCATTACATCAAAATAATTTTTTATTTATTCCAATTCTCTTTTAAACGTGCTTCAATTGTGCTTCTTGGCTCAAAATTTGGATTTTTAATTTCGTAAAGCCAGTTTAATGTTCCTTCTCTCCATTCTGATAATGTTGTGTGGAAAGATTTTGCTATTTCGTTTTGATATTCAAAGTATGTTTGTTCATCTTTTGTTTTAGCTGTTTGAATTTTTTTAGATGTGAAATTTGCAAATTCTAAAGCACTTTCGACAGTTTTATTCCACATCTCAATTGATGCAAATGGATTACAATCGTAATTAGTTGCTGTGTCTGCTTGTTCTAATAAATCTAAAGTTGTTATTCTTTGTAGTTCTGCTTCAATAATTTCTTCTGTTGGTGATTGTAAAACAGTTGCTAAATTATTTTCGTAATTTCTTTCGTTGCTATCATTAACAAGGTTTAAATGTTTTGCATAAAAAT
This sequence comes from uncultured Muribaculaceae bacterium, assembly GCA_964574225.1. GTDB lineage: Bacteria > Cyanobacteriota > Vampirovibrionia > Gastranaerophilales > Gastranaerophilaceae > Avigastranaerophilus. Next base: position 3,496 of record CAZNLZ010000037.1, read on the forward strand.
CAGCTTTTTTGGATAAATATTGTTTGAAAAATTCTTCTGATGTTCCAATTTTTGACCATTCTTTTAAGCAGTCATTAATTCCAGTGTTTTCAAATTTTAGTGCATTTGTATTTGTGACAAAACTTGGGTATAGTTCTACCTGCGTTGATGTCGGTTGGCTTGCTGCGCCGTAGTCTATGAACGAAACATCGCCAGACTTAGAAAAAACAATATTGCCTAAATTTAAATCGCCGTGAATAATATTTGCTCTGTCGTGTGAAAGAATAACGTCAAATACTTTTTCTGTATCATTTGGCGTTAGTGCTTTTTTGTGTGACCCTTCAACAAAATTTGATACAAGAACATCTCTTCCTTTATATTCAAATCTATCTATAAATCTTTGAGGATTTTTAAGTGAATCTGGTAATTTTTTTAATATTTCAGCTTCCGCTTCAAAAGATGTTTCTTTTGTTTTTGCGACTTTTACTGCAGCATCTCCAAATTTAAATATAATACCGTCTGTACCTTCGGCTTTTGGTTGTGGTTTTTGTTCTAAAAAGCTTATTAAATTATTTCTATTGTATGCGTAATGAATTTTTGAACAAAATGACGGAATGGTACAAAAATTGTTTGAAACTTCAACTTTTGTTTCTGGAGTTTTGTTCTTTTGTTGTCTTAATTGATAATTATTTGTGATATTTATTGCTGCAATTTTCATACAGCTATAAAGCTTGTGAATGTATAAAATTGCTATTTTGTAAACAATTCATATAAAACAATTGAAGCGCTAACTGATAAATTTAAAGATTCAACGTTATTTGTCATTTCTAGTTTTATATTTTTATCTGTTATTTGGGTCAGTTCTTTTGATAATCCTTTTGCTTCTGAGCCAAACATAATAATATATTTATCTATTTGAGCACATTCTTTCAATGAAATGTTATTTTCTTTTGATAATGCTGTTGCAATTACTTTATGGTTTGGAAAATAAGTTTTAATATCTTTTGTTGTTTTAATTTTCATCGTAGGTACTTTAAAAAAGTTTCCCGCAGTTGAACGAATTACTTTTGATGAATATAAATCAACACAGTCTCCAAAAAGGATTATTCCTTCAATACCAAAAGCTGCTGCGCTTCTGATTATTGTGCCTAAATTACCAGGGTCACTAATAGAATCTAAAAGAATAACTTTATTAGCTTTTTTTGTTTCGTTTTCTGTTGTTGTTTGTTTTGCAATTGCTAAAATCTCACAAGGGGATGTTGTTGTTGTGAGCTTTTTCATAACATTTTCTTTAATAATTGAATATTTATGGTTGATATTAAATTCCTTAGTTGCAAATATATCAATTATTTCAATTTTTTCTTCAATTAACTCCTGAACAGATTTTAGTCCTTCAATAATAAACAAACCTGTTTCATCTCTATATTTTTTTTGATGAAGTTTAACAAGTTCTTTTAGTCTATTATTTGAAAGTTCTATTGGAAGCATGCAGCTGCCTGCCATTTCATATAATAGTATTTTTCGTAATCTGTTAGTAAATTTAAAACTACAAGCTTTATTTCAAATGGGAAGTGTGAAAATGTGTTCATAACAACTTTATCGTCTTCGTATGTTGCATAAACTGTATTTTCTAATCTTATTCCACCCCAATCTTCTTTATAGACTCCTGGTTCAATTGAAAAAACAGTGTTTTCTAATATTTTTGTTCTTGCTGCTTCTGAATTAGAAACTCTAGGTGGGTTTTCGTGTACAGAAATTCCAACACCGTGTCCTGTTCCATGTGCAAAAGCATAGTCTTTTGATATGTTTTTTTCTATTGTTTCTCTTGCAAGTCTATCGATGCTGTAATATGAGGCTTTTTTGTTGTATTTGTTATAAAACGCTGTTAAATAAGCTCTTAAAACTGTTGTGTAAGCAACTTTTTGTTCTTCTGTTGGTGTTCCTTTTATGAAGGTTCTTGTTGTATCTGTTGCGTATCCGCCTTCGTAGTATCCTCCAAAGTCAACTAACAGAAGGTCTCCATCCATAACTAGTTTTTCTTTTGAAGGCGATGTGTAGTGAATAATTGAAGTATTGCTTCCAGCTGCAACAATTGGTTTAAAACTTAATGATTGAGCACCATTATCTTTCATTGCTTTTACAAGTGCTTCATAATAATCGTATTCAGAATATATTTTGTCTGAATTTATCATGTCATATATGACTTTTAAAGCATTATCAGAACGAGCAAAGCAAGATTTTAAATGATTTATTTCTGCTTCATTTTTTACTGTTTTAAATAGTCTTAAGTGGCTTTGTAAAACCTTATTTGATTGACCGATTAATTTATAATCGTGAATTGAAATTTGGCTTTCATCAATATATAGACTTGTTTTGTTAAAGTCTTTTAAATGATTTTCAAATTCTTTTATTGGTAATACAGTATAATTTCCGCCAATATATGGAATATCACAATCAGAAAATATTTTAACGCCTTCTTCTGTAATTATTGCTTTTGCAGGGAATACAGAACTGTATTCAAAATCATAAGAACGCATATTTGTTAAATAAGCAATATCTTCTAGTGCAGTAACTAAAATATTAAATTTATCGCCAGCTATTTCTTTGATTGTTTGAAATTTTTCGTCTGCACTTACTCCTGAAATATGGTCTGGAACTTTAAAAACATTATATTTTATTTCTTCAACAGACTCTTTCATAAATTCAGAAACTGGGTCTGAATTAAATAATCTTATAGTTGAGTTTTTTGATTGTAATTTGCTCTCTAAAATTTCATAGAATTTTTTAGATACCTTTGTTGAAATCATACCTAGCTTAAAATAAGAAGGTATAGTTTCTTCAAGTGCTGTTAGATATGATTTTAAAAGAGGTAATTTTACAACTTCAATTAAGTCGTGATTTACCTCATTATCAGCTTGCTCATGATATCTTGTATCTACAAAAAGATATATTTTATCGTTAGTAAATAAAACATCACCTGTTGAACCTGTAAACCCTGTTAAATGGTAACGTGAGTTTAGGTTCAACATATTATATTCAACAAGAAATTCGTTTGTTGAATTAATAACCAAGCCGTCAATATCATTTTTTGACAGAAAATCTTTTAAAAATTCTATTAATTTTGTATTCATTAGCCTTGTTTATCTGTTAAGTAAATTAAGTGATAACCAAATTGTGTTCTGATTGGAGCTGAAACTTCGCCAACTTCCATAGAAAAAGCAGCATCTTCAAATTCTTTTACCATTTGTCCTTTGCCGAAGTAACCTAAGTCACCGCCATTTTGACCTGATGGACATAAAGAAACTTCCATAGCTGCTTGTGCAAATTCTTTACCTGCTGCTATTTCTTCTTTTAATTTTAAAGCTTCTTCTTCTGTTTTTACTAATAAGTGGCTTGCTTTTACTAATGTAGTCATTATTTTCTCCTTTTTTTAGAAGTATATCACGCTATCAATTTTTCAGCAAAAAAAATATTTAGGCGCCTTAATAACTGTATGAATATTCAATCTAGCGCTTCAAATATTAAATTTACTGGTGTAACATCAAGATTAAATCGTGATTTCCCTGCAAAGTTACCTTCTCTTATTTATGATAGCTTTACTCTGTCAAAAGAAGCGAAGGCTAAAAAAGCGCTTTTTCAAGAGAGAAAATTTGGGGTTGATGATTATAGAAGTATGAACAGCGTAGAAAAAAGCTTCTTTGGTTTTAAAATTCCACAAGATATAAAACAAGCTGCAGCTGCTTCTGTTGATACAGCCTTGTTCCTTAAAGAACATTTGGACCAAAAGTATGGGAAAGGAAAATATGTTTTTTGTTGTATAGGGACATCTCCATCAACCTTAGCTAGAGTTTTTGAATTTTCTGGCGTTGAAACAAAGTATCTTCCTATATCTGATATGTCTGTGTGCAGAAATGAATCACTTATGAAATTTTACAGTACAAAAGTTCCAAATTATTCTAAGTTTTTAGAAGAACAAGGAATTAGTCAAGAAAATGTTTCTAAATCTAGTAAAACATATCTTTTCTATGATTATACGTGTTCTGGAAATTCTCTAGATAATTTTCAAGTTATGATGAATGAACTTGTTGGAATTGATGCTGATAACGTTTTGTTTAAAAGTATTAATGGTGAATTAGATTCTTGCTGTGAAACAGATGAAGAATATGATAAACACGCTTTTAGATATGTCCAAGATTTTATGTTTTATAACAAAGCAGAAAAATTGGGCGGGGTTCCTCATCTTATGCTTCGTCACTTAGATGAAATATCTAGTTGTGTTCCATCTGATTCGATTGAATCAAGACAGTTTAATTTCTCTGTTATGGAAATTTTATCTCGTCGTGGTCTTTTGAGAGAAAATCCACAAAATAGGTTTGCGTTATGATAAATTTTCAAAGTATTAATCCTATTTCTGCTATAAAAACAAAGTCTGTGGCTAGTTTGTCAAGGCTTTCTCAACCACTTGAAAATGATTGTGTTGAACTTTCTCCTGAAGCAAGATTAAAGGCTCATTCTAATAAGATTTTTTCAAGAATGAGTAAATTTACGATTCAAGACTATAAAAACCTTTCAAGGCTTGAAAAATCCGTTTTAAGACAAGTTAATTCATCTGTAAAAGAAGCTGTTGAAGATACTTTAAAAGTTGCCGTAAAAGTCAAAGAAAAACTTGATAAAAATTATGGAGAGAATAAGTATGTATTTTGTTGTATTGGGACATCTCCATCAGGAATTGCTCGTGCTCTTGAATTTATGGGAGTTGAAACAAAATATCTGCCTATTTCTCAATTAAAAGCATATTATGAGGATGATTCTTATAGAAAACTTGAAGATAAGTTTGGTCCTTATCAAAAATTTTTAGAAGAACAAGGTTTAGGTTCTGAAACTGTTTCAAAGTCTGATAAACAATATCTTTTCTATGATTACATTTATTCAGGTCAATCTCTTTCTGTATTTAAAAGTATGATGAAGGAATATTTTGGTTTAGATTTGCCTAATGTTGATTTTCATAGTGCAGATTTTCTGTGTTATTCTTCTTGTGCTAAAAAAATTGACCCACCACAATATGCAATAGATTATGTTCACAAGTATATGGCAATGACGGAAGTTGCTGATATTGGTGGTGTTCCTCATCTTCCATTATCAGAAATTGATAAAATAAATGAGTGTAAATTCTATGAAAATAGGTCTGCAAAATTATTTAATTTTACTTTGATTGACGCACTTGCAAAGAAAAGACTATTAAAAGATAATCCGTTGAATCAAAATGCTTTGTAGTTGTTCTGCGAATTATTTATTTAGAAGAGTTATATTTGTATGAGTATCGGTAAAATTGTATCTTCAATAGTTTCAGCACCTAAAAACATTTGCTTAAGAAAGTTAAATGAAACGTTTTCACGTGCAACTAAACAGGATGTATTTGAAAGAAGTAACGAACTTCAACGTCAAGTTATTGCATCAAAAATTCTTTCAAGAGATAGTAAGTTTTCAATTGACAGTTTTAATCGTTTGACTGAAGAAGAAAATACACTTCTTAGAGAAGTTGCAGATATTGATACCAAAATTGCAGTTAATTCTTCTGTTGATTTGGGTTTAAAATTCAAAGCATATTTGGATGAAAAGTACGGAAAAGATAAATACGTTTTTGTTTCTATTGGTACATCACCAACTGGTATTGCTAGAGTTATGGAATTTACTGGTGTAGAAACAAAATATTTGCCTGCTACTGATTTGGCTAGGGTAAGTTCAGAAAAAGATATTGATGAACACGCTGATAATTATCCAACATACAAAGAATTTTTAAAACAACAAGGAATTACAAAAGAAGATATTGATTCATCTGGTAAAAAATATTTATTCTATGATTATACTTTTACGGGTAAATCCTTGAAAATTTTTGAAATATTGATGCAGCACGAGTTTGGTATAACATCTCCAAATATTGAATATCGTTCTTTAAATGGTGATTTAAATCTTGCAGCAAGTGCCGGAGATAATATGCATAGAGATATTTGCGAGTATATTGATGAATATTTCAAAGATTCTTCCATGTCGCAATATGGTGGAGTTCCACATCTAAGACTTGACGAGATGGATAAAGTATTTGAGAAAAAACACTGCTATGGAAATATACCTAATTTGTTTAATTTCCTAATGATTCATATCTTTGATAAAAGCGGTTTATTAAAAGAAAATAACAAAAATTCAAAATCATTATAGATTTTCATTTTTTTTAAGTATAATTTTCTTATGAAGAAATTGTATATTGAAACTCTGGGTTGCCAGATGAATAAATCTGATAG
>CAZNLZ010000038.1:0-9631 GCA_964574225.1 uncultured Muribaculaceae bacterium
CCAAAAAGATATCGGTTAAAGGTGTAATATTAATTTCATTAAATGTTTTTCTTTGTCCAGCCATTTTTATTCCTCCCAATCATAATCTTTTGGATTAACAGGGGCTTTTTTCTCTAACTGTTTTTGTTCTTTTTTTGTTAAAGGTTCACCAGCAAGTACAAGTTTTGTATATTCAGCACTTTGAGCAGCTTTCATAATTTTTTGAATTTCACTGCTTTTTGTTTCTGTATCTGCTTTAACAACAACTTCCGCTTTTTCTAATGTCGGTTTCAAATCAGTTAATTCTTTTACAAGATTATCAGATGAAATTGGTCTGCCATTTATATAATAATGACCTTGTTTTGTAACAGATATTTCTGCATTTTTTTGTTCAACAGCAACACCACTATTAATTTCAGGTATGTTAATATCTTGGTCAACTGATTGAAAAGAGGGAGCTATTACCATCATTATGATTAGCAATACCAAAAATATATCAGTCAACGGAGTGATATTAATTTCGGTAAACATACCTTTATTATCTTTGTTTGAACTTGAAAACGACATTTTTAAATCCTATACTAACGCTTTTGTTTCAACTTTTTCTTCTGAATCCGTGAAGCTTAAGAACAACAATTTAATAAGTTGGAAATCATCCTCATATCTTTTTACTGTTGATTGGAATAAGTTGTATAAAACAACCGCAACAATCGCAACACCAAGACCGAAAGCTGTAGCAATAAGAGCAGAACCAATACCCATTGCAACAGCAGCAGATTGGTTACCCTGAGAAGCTAAATCTTGGAATGTATAAAGAATTCTTACAACAGTACCAAATAAACCTAAAAACGGACAAACACCGCCAACAGTACCTAAAATTGTAAGGTATTTTTCTAATTTTCTTGTTGCCAAGTTAGCAGAAATATCAAATGAACGTGAAAAACCAACTTTTTGTTCTGAAAAAATTCTAACTGCTTCTTCAGCAACTTCACCGATAACTCCGCCTAATTGAATACTTAAATTTTTTGCTGCATCTAAACGATTATTAACTAATTCTGTTTTTAAACCTTTAATAAAACGAACTACATCTCTTTTATTTTTGTTGTAAAAACTAAATCTGTTAATAGCAACAGCAACTGTTAAAATTGAACATAAAAAGATTGGTAACAATACCGGCCAGTCCAATTTAATTGAATGTAATAGTAATTCCATAGTTTATTTTCCTCTTTTCTTATTATTAGTAAATTCCGAATACGTTATAATCAAATGTGAATTGAATATCAACACTATTTCCTTTGAAATCCGGCGGCAATGGTCTAAATGGAGCTGTTAATTTAACCGCATCAATAGCCGCCTTATCTGCCGCAGGTAAACCTGAAGAACGATGAACCGAAACATTCAACAATCTACCATCACGGGCAATTGAGAATAACAATACAACACGTTTACTTTCGTTTCCTTTTGGAGGATCCCAATTCATTTTTATACGTCTTTGTAATTCTTTCATATATGGACCAAAATCTGGTTCTCTGATTGCATCAATACCAGGGGCACCATTTGGATTTCCAGGCCCAGGATTTCCAAGATTTCCACTACCAGAGCCAGTAACATTACTAAATCTTCCACCACCGCCAGCAGTAGAACCAGCACCACCTCTAGACGCAGATGTTGTTGGTGAAAAACTTGGCGAAGGTGAAGAAGAACCTCCAACACTACCTCCAACTTGAGGAGCAGCTGTAACAGGCGCTGTTGTTGGCTGAGCTATCTGCGGAATTGCAGATTTTGGAATAGGGATATTAAAATCTGATGGCAACTTCGGTGTTGGAGCTGGCGCAACAGGTTTTGGTTGTGGTCTTGGAGCCGGTGTTTTTGGCACAGGTTTTGGTGCAGGTTGCTGTACTTGCTCAACTTTTGGTTGAGGATTAGGTTGTGGTTTTGGCTGAGGTTTAGCAACCGGCTGAGGTTTTGGTTGTGGTTTTTGAACAGCAGGCTTTTTAGCTGGCGGTGTAGGTTTTTTCGCCGGTGCTTTTGGTGCAGCACTTTGAGGCAAAGAAACAGCTCTCTTTGGATCGTGCTTACCACCTGCTTGAGAATCTTTATCAGCTCTATTTCTAGTATTTTTATCGATAGGTGGTGCTTCTTTTTCAACAAGCACAAACTCGATATCTTTTGGTTTCATTTCTGGCTTTTTAAATAAATCAATACCAAAAATAGCCATTATTAAAGAAGCTAATATTAGAATCAAAACAATTAAAGGATGTAATATTAAAGCAATAATTAATGCCTTTTCAAAAGGTATTTCTTCATGTTCTTTTCTAATTACAGCAGGTATTTCATAACGAGATGCATTAGAACCCTTATTTTTTGATTTTATATTTCCTTCGTTATTAATTACTGACATTCCATAAATTCCCATTTGATAGTTATTTTATCAAAAAATGTATGATAAAACAAATAGCCTATTTACTATCTAATAAGGAGTATTAGAAGAAATGGTAATTGGTTGATCAATGACAATATTCATTTGAGCGTTTTGTGGAATTTCAACATTTCCACCTTTTTCAAATACTGTTTTTATCAATCCAAGTCCACCACCGACAGCAGTACCATACACAGCACCTTTACCCACGCTTCCACTAGATAAAGCACCCATAGCAGTACCCAATACAGCGCCAGCAGCAGCACCAATACCAGCATCTTTTACATATTCTTTTGTTGCATCTTTAGCTGTTCCAGCTTTTAATACACCGCTAGCATCTTCTGTTTGAATTCGAGCAGAAATAGGTATCATCTGACCTGTTGGTGTATAAATATTTGTAAATTTGATTTTTATTTGACCGTTTTTATGCCCAAATCCGCCTCTTCTTACGTGGATAACAGTACCATTTATTTTACTACCAGCAGCAGCAATTAAATGTTTTCCATAATAAAAATCTGAGCCTAAATAAAAAGAAACACTATCGCCAATATTTGCAGTTTCTGAACTTAATGGAGTCATTGTAACAGCTTCAAAAGAAGTGTTTGCAGGAACCATTACAACATTTCCATGTAATTGGTCATAATTATTATAATTTTGAGCTTGATATCCTTGTGGCTGATAAGAATTCACTGGCAATGGATATTCCATTCCATATACATAATCTTCAACAGGAGCATATTGAACTGCCGGAGTTGTTTGGGCTTGATAATTTGTAGCCGCAAAAGACATAGCTGGTGTAGTTAACATCAAAGCAACTATACTTATAGATAATAATTCTTTCCTCATGAATTCTCCTTTGACTTACCTTAAAATTCCGTTCTCATTATCTATAACGATACAAAAATTTTTAAGTTCATTTTGCAATAACATCATCTTCCAAAATTACAAATAATTCAGCACCAGGTAAAACAACTGTATGCTGTCCCATTTCAAAAACATTTAATGGAGCAGCTTGTAAATATGGTTTCATCCTTGCATTATAGTGAGGCACTTTTCTGTAATATGTGCTAGCAGTTTCCTTCCCGCCAATATAATTATCATTTTCACTATAAATATGACCTTTTACCCTATAAACTTTTTTATCTGGAGTAATCATTTTATATATTGAAACCTTAATCGCACCATCTCTACCTGCAACCGGCTCTAAAACTTCTTCCACAACACCATATATTCTAGTATTTTCAGGAATTACATTAGTTTCATATATATACATATCTTGTGTATTTAAAAACATCAATTCATCATCTTCATCTGCAATAAGAGAAGAAAATTCAGATAAATTAAGAACTTTCAAAAAGGTTCCAGCCTTCACTGCAACACTTTGTGGTTCATCAACCGCATAAACCATATTTAAAGTTGAACAAACAAGCAATATTAATGATAATAATAATTTTTTTAGCATAATATTAGTTTAGCACACTTTTTACATCTTATGAAGGAAGATAGAACTAGAAATTTTGCTATAATTTGTTTATGAATAATATATTCATAACAGGTATTAATAGTGGTTGTGGAAAAACTGTAATATCAGCGGGTATTGCTGCTGTTATGCAGTCTTTAGGCTATAAAACTGGTGTTTATAAACCAATTCAAATTGGAGCAATTGATAAAGAAAAATACCTTATTTCTCCAGATTTAGCCTTCGTTAAAATGTTAGACCCATATATAACAACTCACTCAACATATATGTTCAACGAAAAAACTCTTCCTATTATCAATAGTAAAAACATTGAATTACAAGATATTACAAGAGACTATGAAATCCTTTCTGAAAAAACTGATACACTAATTGTAGAAGGGATTGGTGGACTGATGACTCCTTTAAGCAAAGGTTTTTATACATATCATCTTCCACTTTCTTTAAAGTTGCCTGTAATATTTGTTGTTAACCCTTCTAATGATTCTATTAATAATTATTTTAATGAAATCAACACAGCAAAAACTGCAGGCTTAAATATACTTGGAGTTATTATAAACAAATTTTCTGCATACTCTGAAAATCTTGAAGTAAAAGAATTCCCAAATTTAATTGAAAATTATTGCGATGTGAAAGTTTTAGGTATTATTCGCAATTTCAAAGGAAACAGTGTACAAACAAACACTCTTATTAATGAAATTTTAAACGGAATAGACTTAGAAGAAGTATTCAGAATGAAAATACCAAAATTAAATGGTTACTAATTATTCAAGCATTTCTTCAACTTTTTCTTTTTTAGTATCTTTGCCCTTTATTTTATCAATTAAACTTTCATTAATTTGAACTGGAATTGATTCAAATGTTGCTTCTGAATTTTGAGTTTCATCATCTTTTTTTCCAAAAGGAAGAATAGAGAATATACCACCTTGCTCTTTTTTCAATTCTTCTTCTTGTCTTTTCAATAGTTCTTCATAAGGAACTTCTTCAAAATCAATTGTAAAATCAACAGGAGGATAATCAAATTCAGGACTACCATATTCTTCAGTTGCAACAATCATCATATCTTTCCAAATACGAGCAGGAGCACTACCACCTGTTAAACCAATGCTTGAATTATCATCTGCGCCAATAAATACACCAGTAACAATATCTGGAGTATAACCAATAAACCAAGCATCCCTATTTTCGTTTGTAGTACCTGTTTTTCCACCCATTGGCTTACCAATATTTGCCCCACGACCTGTTCCCATTGTTATAACTTTACGTAACATAGCAGTCATAATTCCAGCGGTTTCTTTATCAAGAACTTTTCTAATCTTAGTTCTTGGTGCCTCATAAACTAACTTGCCACGTTGTGTTTCAATTTTTTGAATAGAATACGGTTGTACACGATAACCACCATTTGCGAAATTACCATAAGCAATAACCATATCATACAATTTTGCACCATTTGACCCTAAAGAAATTGTATAGTCATGTGTTAGAGGAGTTGTTATTCCAAGAGCCTTTGCCATATCAACAACCATAGGAATACCAACATCTTGAATCATCTTAACAGCAACAACATTTGATGAAATAGCCAATGCTTTATATAAAGGCATAATTCCCTTATACTTTTCACCATAATTTCGTGGTTCCCACTCTCCAATAGTAACAGGGGAATCTTCAACAGCATCTGTTGGCATCCAGCCTTTATGAACGGCAGCTGCATAAACTATTGGCTTAAACGCAGAACCTGGTGGACGAATTGCTTGGGTTACTCTATCATATTGGCTTACATTGTAGTCTTTACCACCAACATATGCAATAATCGCACCAGACATCGGTGAGAAACTAAATAAAGCTGCTTGTTGTTTTTCACCTCTCAAGCCAAATAATTTCATATTTTTTTCGATAGCATCATTTGCCGCAACTTGTGCTTCATAGTCTAAAGTTGTTGTTATTTTATAGCCACCTTCGCAAATTTCTGTTTCATCAAACCCTAAAGTTTCAAGTTCACGAAGCATATAATCTATAAAATAAGGTGCAATATTTACTTTAGAAATAACAGGTTTTCTATTTAAGACAATCTTCTCATTTAAAGCAGCCTCATACTGCTTTTTATCAATTGTCTTCATTATGTACATTCTTTTTAAAACTTTATTTCTTCTTTTTTCAGCCAATTTTATATTTTTGTATGGAGAATACACAGAAGGAGCTTGTGGCAAACCAGCAATTAAAGCACATTCTGCCAATGTTAATTGAGATAGTTCTTTATTAAAATATGTAGAAGCAGCGGCACCTACACCATAAGCACCAGAACCCAAATAAACATTATTTAAATACATTTCTAATATTTTATCTTTAGGAATAGACTTTTCTATCCTTGCAGCGATTTGAATTTCTTTTATTTTTCTAATAAAAGTCTTCTCATTTGATAAAAATAAAATTCTTGCTAATTGCTGTGTGATTGTACTAGCCCCCTGACTAGCTCGTTTATTCATCACATTCACAATTGCAGAACGAGCAATACCTAAAATATCATAACCATCATGAGTATAAAAATTTTTATCTTCAGTTGAGATAACAGCATCTTTCAAATACTGAGGCATTTGAGCAATAGATGCATGTTCATAATGAAATGTTTGAAAAGTCTTAATTAAATGATCATCAGAAGAATAAACTTGAGTAACGATATTCCTGTTATAATTTGTTAAATTTGGAATTGGTTCTAAATTACTCAAATACATTTTTACAGACACATAACCAGCAAGCATAAAAGCAATTGTAATTACAAAAACAACTTTTATGAAAACAAAAAATGGGTTAATTTTCTTCTTCGCTGCCATTTCTTCCCTCTTTGCTCAATTATGATATGATTATATTTTAACAGATAAATATATATACAAACGAATTTGTAAACAAATATCTATGGATTTAATAAAATCAATATATTATGAATTTCTTTCGTATTTTATCCCACAAAGGGTTAAGTACAAAGTAGAGGGTTCTTGCAATAAATGCGGAAATTGTTGCAGAGAAATAAGAGCCTATGGTCTAAATAATGAAAAAGAATTTAAAGTTATGCAATTCTTTTTGCCTTGGTATAAAAGATTTTTCATAACAGGCAAAGATGAAAATAATAATTTCATTTTAAGTTGCAAATATCTTGCAGAAAATGGAAGCTGTAGCGTATATTCAAAACGTCCTTTTGTTTGCAGAAACTATCCACGAAAAACTATTTCCTTCAATGCTGAAATGCCTGAAGGTTGTGGATATAGAATTACAAAAAAAGAATTTAAGGACTTTCTGTAAAATCTTGCCAAGCTTTTTTAAATTTAGCTTCTAAATCTTGAGTAAAGTCTTTTTCATTCACTCTTATATCTGAATTTAACAACTTAGTGCGAAGAGTTTGTCTTAACATTGCAATTTTTTCTTTATCATTAGCTAAAGCAAGTGCATTTTTAATATATTCTTCACCACTAGAAGCATTAAATTCTTCCAAGCCTAAAAGAGCATTAATTCTTCCAGCGCCTCTTGATTGCATGCCTTCACCAACAAGAGATATTGTAGGAAGCCCCATTGCCGCAGCCTCAATTGCAATTGACATTCCGCTAAACGGATAAGGGTCTAATGCTATATCTGCTTTTAGATACGCTTTATAATGTGGGCTCAATGATTTTGTATCAAATATCAATCTATCAGCTTTAATACCATATTTTGCAAATTTTTCTTTAACAAGCCTAATCACACTTTTAGTCATCTGAGTTCTATATAATAATAGTTTTGCTGTTTTGTCCTTTTTCAACAATTGAGACCAAACAAATAAAATAGCATCACTATATTTAGAAGTACAATTGAAACAACCATAAGTAATATAACCATTTGTTTTATAAGGAGCCTCATTTACATCTGGATAATTTTTTTGCGCAAAGATTTGATACCCTTTATCCAAATACAATGGTTTTTCTGTATATAAATCAGCATATTTTTCTGGAATTGTATATCTATCAGTTAAAATATAATCAAATTCAGGAATTCCCAATGTATTTAAATACCCCAAATATGAAACAAAAATTGGAGCAGGCTTATAAAATGCAATTAAAGATTTAAAATGAGTATAACCACCCAAATCAATTAAAATATCAACTTCTTCAGAATATACAAGTTTTGCAATTTCTGCTTCTGTTAATTTTGCACAAGGAAGCATTTTTATTCCTGTTTTCTTTATTCTTTCAGTAGTTGCATCTTCTTTTTCAGCCCCATTAAAAATAACAAAATCAAATTCTTCTTGATTATGATTTTCCCAAATTGGAACAATATAATTCATCATTGTATGTGTATAACAATCGGAAGATAAATAACCAATTTTTAATTTTTTATCTTTTAATTTTTTTCTTTCTGTAAAATCATATGGTCTTACATTTTTATAAAAAGTATTTCTTATAAGTTCTAATTCATGTTCTGACTCATTTTTTATATCTATTTGGTCATAAAATGAAGATTTCAACATTGAGAACAATTTACTCGTAGTATCATACTTTGTTGTTTCAAAGTTCAATGCCTTATTATGATAATCAACACACTTATCTGCATCTAAATAATAATATGCATGAGCTAATCTTGAGAAAACACTCAATTGACCCTGCGGATAAATTTTCAAATATTCTTCATAATAATATGTAGATTTATCCCTATCTTCAAGACAATAATATGCATTGGCAAACCTAATATATAAGGCAGCTAGTGATACATCATCTAAAGTTTCGCCATACATAACTTGTATAAGTTTATAAACCTTGATAGCTTCTTTATATTCTTTGCCATCAAAAAGTGCTTGCCCCTTATCCATCAAGGATTTATATGAAACATCATTTTTTTCTTCAGACAAGGTTATTCTCCACTATATTAGTTATACGCTTCTTCTTGTTTTAATTTTCTATTCATAAGTTTATTCAACACTTCTTCTGGTGTTATATCTGTATAAACAGCTTCATAAATAGCAGATGATACAGGAACTTCTAAACCTAATTTTGCTGCAAGTTCGCATAATGCTTTTGAAGTTTTTACACCTTCTGCAACAGAACCAAGTTCATTTAAGATATCATCAATTTTTTTGCCTTTACCAAGCATAGAACCAACTGTAAAGTTACGGCTGAATGGACTAGAGCATGTTGCAATCAAATCACCCATGCCAGAAAGTCCGTAAAGAGTAGAAGGACTAGCTCCAAGTTCAACACTAACTCTTACAATTTCTGCCATACCACGAGTCAATAGTGAACCACGACAGTTATCACCCAATTTCATCGCATCAGCAAATCCTGAAGCAATAGCAATAACGTTCTTTAAGCTACCACCAAGCTCAACACCAATTACATCTGGATTTGTATATAATCTAAATTTAGACGGAACATTACAATGTTTTTGAACAAATTCAGCAGCTTCCATATCATCAGATGCAACAGAAGCAGCTGTTGGACAACCATTCAAAATTTCTTTTGCAAGTGTTGGACCAGATAAAACAACCAATTTAGATGTTGGAAGTTCATCTTTTATAACTTCTGACATTCTTTTTAATGATGGTAATTCTAAACCTTTTGATAAGTTAACAAGAATTTGATTATCCTTTAAACCAGCAGCTTTTAGTTGTTGACACACAGGACGAATACCAGATGTAGCAACAACAAGAAGAATAATTTCAGCACCATCAATAGCTTTCGCCAAATCATCTGTAATTTCAACTTTATCATCTAGTTGAACAGTTAATGGTTTTGTTG
>CAZNLZ010000039.1:0-9570 GCA_964574225.1 uncultured Muribaculaceae bacterium
CTCAGCTGGATAGAGTGTTTGGCTACGAACCAAAAGGTCGGGGGTTCGAATCCCTCCAGGCACGATTTGCTTTCTAAACGAAGTTTAGGTGTGGCGGGATTCTCACCCAAGGGTTCTCCCCTCTCGCAAAAAGATATTTAATCTTTTTGCTCGGCAGAGTCTCCAGACCCGATTTAACTTTTATAAAAAGTTTTTTGTAGGTTTTATGTTTAGTTTTTTTAAAAAAACTTATAGTATAAAAAAAGATGCAAAGCTTGAGGATACTCTTTCAAAGCTTCGCAGTATTTTTAGTTCTTTAAATATCAATGTATCAGAGGGTAAATTTTTTAATTGTTCTGATGATAAATTGGCTCCTTGTTCATTAAGAATATTTGTTGATAATACCCATATTGGTGCTAACGGAAAAGGGAAAACACCTTTGGCTGCTCGTTGTAGTGCGTATGCTGAATTGATTGAACGTATGCAAACTGTAACACCACTTTCAATTCGTAATTCTAAATTTTTCGTTGCACCTGATGAAAAACTTATTCCTGTTGACCAGTATTTATCAGAATATAATGAATATTTAAAAGAGTCTTTTTCTTCTGCTTCTGTTTATCAGAATATTTCTGTAAATGATATTAAAGAGGCTCTTTGTATTGTTTCTGATATTGTTATGAACCAAGAAGATAACATTAATGAAGAGAAAAATTTGGTTTGTGTTCCATTCTATGATGTTATAAATGATGTGATTGAATATTTGCCTTGCAAATATTTATCAATTAAAAATATTACTAATGGGTATTCTGCTGGTAATACAAAGCAAGAAGCTCTTGTTCAGGGCTTATCTGAAATTTTTGAAAGATATGCTGAAAAGCAGATTATTATTAATGACTTAATTTTGCCTGTTGTTCCAGAAAAGTATTATCGTAAGTTTTCTGAAATCAATAAAATAATTAAATTTTTAGAAAAAGCAGGATATTCTGTAATTGTAAAAGATGCTTCTATTGGAAAAAATCTTCCAGTTGTTATGACTATTTTTGTTGATAATAAAACAAAGAAGGTTGCATATCGTATGGGTGGACATCCTGATTTTATTATTGCTTTAGAGCGTACTTTAACTGAATTTTTGCAAGGATTTCCAATATTAAATGACTATACAAAGAATGTTTTGGTCTTAAAGTCTTTAATCAAATCAGAAGAAGAACAAGTCTATAAAGAACAGGCTCTTTCTGTTGGAATGGTTTCTCATTTTGAATATAATCATCCTTTAAGTAAAATATTTTTATCAAAAGATTCTTCTTTCTCTTTAAATATGGATTATGTTTTAATGCGACGAAATTTGACCAATACTCAAATGTTAAGGTCTATGATAGATATAGTTAGAAAATTTTCTTCTAAGTTTTATGTTAGAGATTTCAATTTTCTTGGGTTTGAAACACTTGCTATTGAAATACCGACTATGTCTCAAATGCAACTAAGACTTTTTGATTTAATAAAGCATAGATTTTCATATGATAAGTTTGTTCAATTCTTAAAAACAATGAATAGACAAAAACAAATATCAGTTGATGATATTATTGTGGCAACTACTCACATTCAATTTTTATACTATAACTGGCAATTTTATTTTGTTCATTCTGTTCCTAATATTTTTATTGCGGCTATAGCTTATTTAGAAAAAGGGAACAAAGATAAAGCTATTGAATGTTTAGATGTTGTTCTTGAGCATAATAAAATTTTTACAAAATATTTGCCAATGGTTAATGAACTTAAATCTGTTTTGATTGGTGATAAACAAGTTTCTGATATTGAAGATGAAAGTATTCGAGCAAAGGTGAGAGCATATTTATTTGCACCACTGGATACATTATGGGATTTTGTTGACGAAATTAAAAATAAATACAATATCAATGATAATAGTTATGAAGTATCATCGGATATAGAAAAAGTTAAAAATATAATGGTTTCTAAATATATTGAAAATGCCCCTAAACAAGAAGATTTAAGAGACTTTTTTAAAAACATACTTTCTTAAGATTATATAAGCCCTAAATTTCTAGATTCTTCTAGCGCATATCTTGCTTCTTTTGTAAAACCTTCTTTGCTATATCCTTCTGGTTCTTGAGTTTCGCGTTTAAAATCAAATCCATATTGAAATGCTGATGGAACTTGAACAACAATTTGTTCGTATTCACCCATTACTGAATTAATACAATGTTCAACACCTGCATCAATAACAGCTAAGTCACCAGCTTTTAAAATTTTAATTTCTGGTTTGCCATTTCTCACAACAACTAGAGCTGCAGCGCCACTTGTTATCATATATATTTCTGTTTGTCTTTTTTCTGCATTATTTGGATGTTTATGTAGTTTTTCACCTTTTCTAAGCTCATCCATTGCGAAAACTCTTGGTTCATCAGTTTGGACCAATGATGTTCCGATAAATGGTGTTTTGCCTTTATCGTTAGTTAATGCTGTTGAGTTTGTTACCCAATTTGTTTTTTCTAATGTCCAATTATTCAATTTGTCATTTAAGTTGTAAACGGCTGCATTTTTATCAATGAATTTTAAGCCGCTTATATCATACCCATTATTGTTTAATTCTCTCCAAACTTGTACAATATGGGCTTGTTCTTCTTGTGAAAAATCTTCGCTGTTAAGTCTTGTTCTTAAGTCATTTTCTGTAGCAAATGTTTCTTTCCAGAAAATGCTTTCTGTTTGTTTTTTATTATTGTGTAAAATCCCACATTGTTTTAATTTTTCTAATTCTGATTGTGTAAAGCCTAATGAACTTCCTTTCCTACAAAATCTAGAATCACCGTGAACCATTCTTGTTTGTTCAAAAATAGGCATTATAGAATCTATTTCATCGTCAGTGAAACCTTCTTCTTTCATTAGTTGTCTTTGATATTGAGTGTTATAAAATTTATTAAATCTTACGTATCCATCTTGTTGATGGCTAATAAACCCTTTATCCATTAATTTATCGAATAATGATTTTGCTTTATCAAATTCTGCTCTATCATCTTCGCTCATCATATCTCTTTTGTTTGCTAAATCGTAGATTAAATAGTTTTTAGATTGCCATTTGTTTAATCCTAAAGTGTTTAAATAGCCTTCGGATGTGAACTTTTCTCCTAATATCATATTCGGAGAAAAATCACCATTGTATAAATGTGAATTATGATATTCTAATTCTCCAAATTTTGCTTTTATTGTGTCTGTTTGTGCGTGTTTAGTATATCGTTCATACCAATCATAATCTTTTTTAGAAACGATTATCATTGGAAAACCTTTATTAATTCTTACTTTTGCTTCTGTGCCACCATTAATCATAACGGCAGAATTTTCTTTTAATGGAACTGTTTTATTTTTTGTGATGTATTCGCCTTCACATTTTTTAGGAATGATTATTTGTGTATCATATGGAAATTCATTTGCTGCTCTTAAATAATTTAACGCGTCAATCCCATAAATAACTTCTGTTTGTGAGTCAAAATCAACAATATAAGAACCATTTACTCTTGTTTGAAGTAGAGGTATATCGTTTTCTTCTTTTGTAATGATAAATGCACTTCTTATTTCTGGGATATTCCCTTTAAATGATAGTGGAGCAAAGTTGGCACGAACATTTTCGCTTGAATATGTTTGTGCTTTATTTGTTACGTATGCATCATATTGAACCGTTTGTTGTTTTACGGCTTTTGGTTGCGAGATATTAGCTAGTGTTGATAGTGCATTTATTTTCATATTCTACCTTTGTTTTTTTTAAGTTTGGTGAAGGGTATAAATTGTTCTTCAATTATGAAATGTTAATTATTTAATTATGATTTTGTACTATAATTCTTGTAGAGGGATTTTTTATGGATAAGAAACAACTTTTAGAAGAAGATTTAAAATATATATGGCGTCCTTTTACGCAGATGAAAGCGTTAGAAAAAGATGAGAACAAACCAATTATAATTAAAAAGGGTAAAGGTATTTATCTTGAAGATATTGAAGGTAATAAATATATTGATGCCGTATCTTCTTGGTGGGTAAATACTTTAGGACATTCAAATAATAGAATTAATAAGGCTATTAATAATCAGTTGAAGAAAATCGAACACGTTATCTTTGGTGGTTTTTCTCACGAGCCAGTTATTCATTTTTCTAAAAAACTTGTTTCACTTATGAATAATAAGCTTACAAAAGTATTTTTTTCTGATAATGGTTCAACGGCTGTTGAAGTCGCTCTTAAAATGGCGTATCAATATTTTGTATTAAAAGGACATCCAGAAAAAAAGAAATTTATTGCCCTTAAGAATTCATATCACGGTGATACATTAGGTGCTGTTTCTGTTGGTGGTATTGATATGTACCATAAACTTTATAAACCATTGTTATTTGGAATTGAACAGGCAGAAAGTCCATATTGTTATCGTTGCCCTATGGGATGTGATAAGTCTTCTTGTAACATAGAATGCTTATCTTCTGTTGAAAATATTTTAGAAAAAGAATCTGAAAATATTGCTGGTGTTATTATTGAACCACTTGTTCAAGCTGCTGGCGGTATGATTATGTATCCACCTGAATATATTACAAAATTGCGTTCACTTTGTGATAAATATAATGTTTTATTGATAGATGATGAAGTTGCTATGGGCTTTTATCGTACTGGCAAATTGTTTGCATATGAACACGCTGGTATTGTTCCTGATATAATTTGTGCAGCAAAAGGGATTACGGCAGGTTATATGCCGTTGTCTGTTACTGTTACAACAGATGAAATTTATAATGCATTTTATGATGATGATTTAGATGGATATAAAACTTTTTATCACGGTCATAGTTATACGGCTTATCCATTGGCTTTATCCGTTGCTCTTGAAAATTTAAAAATATTAGAAGAAATGAAAATTGAAGAATATTTGAAACCTAAAATTGCTAAATTTTCTAAAGAGTTAGAAAAGTTTCGTTCGCATAAAAATGTTGGTGATATCAGGCAAACCGGCATGATATGTGCAGTTGAGTTGGTAAAAAATAAAGAAACAAAAGAGCCTTTTGCGTATGAGGATGGAGTTGGTAAAAAAATATACCTTGAAGGTTTAAAACTTGGTGCTATTCTTCGCCCTATGTGGAATTGTATTTATTTTATAACTCCATATGTAATTACTGAAAAAGAAATCGAAAAACTTGTTGATATTGCTTATAAAGCTTTAAACAAAGTTTTGCCGAATGAGGAATAATATGCAATATTTTATTACTGGTGTTGATACTGATATCGGAAAAACATTTGTAACGAAGGGTTTAGCTTTAGCGTTTGAGAAAAGTGGTAAAAAAGTTGGAGTATTTAAACCATTACAGTCTAGTGCAATAAAAACGGCAGAAGGATTTGTTGCTCCTGATTTAAAAGCTGTTAAAGATTTATCACCAAGTATAAATACAATGTGTTCTTATTTGTTGGAAGGCGATGTTTCGCCTGCATTAGCTGCTCGTATGGCTGGCATTCAAATAGATATTGAAAAAATAAAATTTGATTTTAAAACTTTTTCTGCACAAAACGAAATTACACTGGTTGAAGGTGCTGGTGGTATATTGGCTCCTGCAACAGACAATATGCTTTGTGCTGATTTAATAAAAGCGTTGGATATTCCAATTATTATTGTTTCTGTCCCATTTTTAGGACGTTTGAATCATACTCTTTTGACAATACATTATGCTAAAACTATGGGCATTAGTATCAAAGGTATTATTATTAATAAAGTTCCTAATTCTACAGAAGATTTGGCTACGCAAAATTTTATTGATGAACTAAAAAGATATACTGATGTTGAAATACTTGGTGAAATCCATCAAATTGAACAGTCTAAAATTGGGTCAGAATTCGCAAAAATTATAGAGGTTTTTTCTTAACTAGACCGTTTTTTCGTGGATAGCTAGCTGGAATATTTTTTGTTTTTTTGAATATCAAAAGGACTCTTCTGTTATTGTTTTCAACAGGAAGCGTATATTCTATTTTTTCAATTAATGTTGTGTTCAAAATTTTTAGTGCATTTTTTGCATTTTCAAGTTCTTCTTCTGCTTTTAATGATTTGTATGCAATAAAATAGCCACCAGTTTTGACATATGGTATTGCATATTCAAGAATTTCTCTTAAATCTGCCATTGCTCTTGTAGTTACAATATCAAAGCTGTTTTTTAAAGTTTCTTGTAAATCTTCTACTCTTGAACAAATAGGTATTATGTTTTTTAAATTTAGTTCTTTTGAAGTTTTCTCAATAAAGTTGATTTTCTTTTTTATAGAATCTACTGCCGTTATTTTCAGTTCATTACTGAATAGAGATAAAGGTAATGATGGAAAGCCTCCACCTGTTCCTATATCCATAATTTTAGCTTTTTTTATTTCGTATTTTTTTAGAAATAGGTTCATTGATAAGCTGTCATAAATATGTTTTTCAAATAAAACAGCTTCATCATTGTTGCTTATTAGATTTACTTTTTTGTTGTAGTCTAAAAATAAAGAAATATATGTTCTAAATAGTTCTTCTTGTTCTTTATTAAGTTCAATTTCTATATTCTTTAATTTTGTATTCATTATGGTTTTTTCTTTATTTCTTCAACTAAATTTGAGAACATTCTTTCCCCTAATAATGATTTGATTTTGTTTATTCGTGTTGTGATTCTTGTTGCTAAATCTTCATTTGAATGTTCTGGTACTAATCTTTTTGCAAGAATATATGATTTTAATGAACGTTTATAATCTTTTATTCCTAAGTAATTGTCACCGATTTCTATGTAAATAGAAACAGCATAGCTGATATCATCAAATCTCTTTGCTGCAGAAAGTGCTTTTAATAATAATTCGTGAGTTTTTTCTGGATTATCATTTCTATATAGTGCTGCTAGCTTTGTATAAGAATAATATAGACCTTCTAAATTATTCTGTTTTTTATCTGCATCAATTGATAATTCATAATACATTTTTGCTGCGCTTAAATTGTTATTTATTGCCGAAATTTCAGCTAAATTTGCATAAGCTGATGACATAAATACGTTGATTGTTGGATTGTTTGAAACTTGAACACATCTTAAATAATGTTTGGTTGCTTGTTCTATATTGTTTGCATCATCGTACAATAAAGCATTCTTAAAATTACATTCTGTTAGTAGTCTTACATCGGCTACTTTTTCTGCTTCGTTTAAAGCTTTATTCGCATATTTAATTGCAGTTTCAACATCAAGATTATTATCTTCAAGTTCAGATAAATCTAAGTAAACTCTGATTATCATTTCAGATGTTACACCTAGTGGAGAATATAAAATTCTTTTGTATAATTCTCTCGCTTTTTCAAACTTGTATGCTTCAGCGTACATATGTGCAGACATTAACAGAATTTCATTTGCTTTTTCTGGGTTCTTTTTTTCATATATGTTGTAAACTTTTTCGTATGTTCTTTCTGCTTCTTCAAAGTCTTGAGTTTTTTTGTAACAGATTGCTAATTTAGAATATAGTAATGGCTCTTTGTCTTCAAAATTTACATCAAAAGTGTATGATAGTGCTTTTTTGTAATACAAAATCGCACTTGCAAAATTGTATGCATCTTCATAATTCTGTGCAATTTTAATGTAGTCATCAAGACTATCTGGAACAGCTTGTTCTTCTGTTTTATTTATTGGTTTGATTGCTTTGTTTATTTCATCACTAGCTATGTTTGTAATTTCAATTAGATTTTTTTCAATATTATCTTCTTGTTTAATTGTATTTAGAAGTTTTGAATCTTCAAAAGATAGCTCAACTTTTCTTTTTTGGTCACGTTTTTTTATCTCATTTACATAGCGTTGTTGTATTTTTTTCCTTTTTTCTGATTTTTCATCGTAACCACTAGTTCTTGAATAGCTTAGATAATTAAAGCCTTGAGTATCTGGCCGTTTTGATTTGCCTGTCTTTATTATATGTTCACCAAGTGCTTCGATTTTTGATTTATGGAATGCTATTTCTTGGCGCATAGTTTGTCTTGATAAAAATAGTAGTCTGTCAAATGGTTTTGCAGGTAGTTCGTTCTCATACATTTCTATAATGTATTTGTGTGCATTTACTCTTGATTCTAGATTTATATTCTTTATGTATTCATTTTTTAAGTAATCTTTTATGTAATACTTTCCGAATTTTTCACTAACTATATGTTTTTGGACTAGGTAATCAATATCTTCATAAGTTGCAATTCCTTGTATTATTAGGAAATCAGCACTTACCCCATGTCTTGCAATTGTCAAAAATATTAGTGGCTTTGCAAATTTGTTTGTAGATAAGCCTAATAATTTTGAAATTAAAAATTCTAAGAAGTTTTTTGTAGATTTTTTGTATTCTCCAGAAAATGCATTTAATGTTTGTCCTGTTAGTTTCATCAACAATGATGACATTTCTAGAAGAAGATAATGACCTCTTGTGGCTTTAAATAATTCTTCTTTTTCAAATGGTGTTCCAATTATTTCATTTTCTTGTAGAAAGTTAAAAACCTCATCTTTTGTTAGTGATTTTAATTCGTAGCCAGTTACACCAATTGGTGAAAGCAAATCATTTTGCTTAAATGTTCGTGAGCAAATTACTATTTTAACTTTTTCGAAATGGCTTAAGTAATTAATAAAATCTAAGATATCTTTTTGGGTATCTTTTGATTTCATATTGATTTCAAAAGAATCAAAAATAAATACCATTGGTTTATTGCAGTATTTTATGTAAGTATTTATTTTTTCTGAAAAAACATTTGTTTCTACTTTGGGTAATACTATTTTTTTGTCATTATGATAAAGTGAAAAATCTTTAAATAGTGATAATAAAATGTCATCTGGATTTATTGCTTCTTGATATGAATTTTTAAACACAAGTACATCATCATCTAAAAACTCAACAAAAAGGTCTGCAATATATGTTTTACCTGATCCCATAAATCCATTTAATATAAATATGTTGTTGTCGCTATTTAAAAACGATAACATTGATGATATGGCGTCAATATTGTGGTTCAGAATAAAAGAATTTTCTTTTCCTGCAATAAAAACCTCAAGGGTTGAAACATCAACTCTTGTTCCTTTTACTATGCTGTTTAAATTATCTTTTACGAAATTATAGCTCATATCGTTATTCTATAATACAATGCCCGTGTTTAAATCTGCTAAACAATGTATTTTACCACTTTTTGAAAATGAAGAACACCGCAAGGATAATAAATGCGAACCCGACGAGGTAATTCCAACGAAATTCTTCTTTCAAATACATTATCGAGAACACGCTAAAAACGACAAGAGTAATAACTTCTTGAATTGTTTTTAATTGTGCTGCAGAAAAATATTCGTGACCTATTCTGTTTGCAGGAACTTGAAAACAGTATTCTAAAAGAGCAATACCCCAACTTACAAGTATTACAATCCACAATGCTGTGCTTTTGAACTTTAAGTGTCCATACCAAGCAAAGGTCATAAAAATGTTTGAAATTGTTAATAATATTATTGGTATAAATTGTCTTATCATATCAATGATTATATTATTAAATTAGTTTATATTCAATTGGATTAGTTATGTCAAAAGTCAAAATTTTAGATTGTACT
>CAZNLZ010000040.1:0-9493 GCA_964574225.1 uncultured Muribaculaceae bacterium
GATACTATGTGTAGGATGGTAGAATGGGGGATAACTTCACTCTGGGTTCGAATCCTATTGTGACCGGATTAAATTTTTGAGAGCAATGAAGTGCTAATACAAAAATAAAAAAGCCCATTCTACGGGCTTTTTTGCTATTTCTGTATTAGAAAAAATTTTCTAAGTCTCTGAATTTTGATGAAGAAATGCAGAGTCTCTGAAAAAAATTATACTTTGAAAATGTATTTGCTATAAATATTTAGCTGAAAATATATTTAAGTTTACCTTTCCTTAAGAGTGTATGTACATTATTTTGTATTAATGTGAATTTTCAATTAATTCTGGTAATTCATCTTTATCTACATAATCTAATTCTAATTTTAATTTTTTAGTAAACTTTGAATCACGTTGATAATTCCTTATAACAAATGGTTCGTCATTTTCTTTTTTATCGTTTTGAATTTCTTCTATTTTCTTTTCTATTGCTTTTACTACTTTTTTAAAATAAATATAAAAATTGCGTTCTTTATTCCCATTTTCTTCTGCAAGAATATACGAACCTTTTGATATCATTCTTTTCATAATTACACTTGCAACTATATCATCTTCATATTTTTTTCTCAATAAATACACAATTCCCCATAAAATATGATATTTAAATTTTTCTGCATATATTTCTTTTTTATCAAGTTCTTGTTGTTTAAATATTGGTAATTTAATTTTTATATATTCAGAAATATAATAGCTACCTAATAATTTATAGAATTTTTCATCAGTTAGAATTTCATCTACACCCCCATAAACTGTATTGTATAAGCCTGTTTCTGGGTTTATATCCCATAACTTTTTAATAGATTCATTTAATTGATGAGGATTGAAAAATGCACTATAATAACATTTTCCTAAATCTTTCATTTGAATGTATTTATCACCTCTTGCTACTTGCATTCTTTTTCTTTTGTATTTTAATGCAGTATTTGAAGGATGTTGCAATCTGTATTTTAGTTTTTCATCAATAAATTTTCTTTCTATTTGTATTTGAATAGGGTCGTTACTCCTAAAGTCAGATAACTGAATTATTGTTTGATTATTATTGTTTGTAACAACTTTTTCAATTAATTTTGATGATTTACCGTATTCCCCAGCAGAAATTATACGAATTAAAACTTTAATTTTTGATAGTTTTGTATCATCAGGATATTTTGCAATTGTTGTTACTGTTTGTGCTCCATTTATAATTTGTAATTTTTTACAAGTCAATTTTTTCTTATCATCAGAAATGCGAAAAGATTCGCAAATCCCAGTAACACCATTATTATAATAAAAAAAGTTTTCGGGTTCTTCCTTTATTGTATCTTCCATTGATTTATTTACAATGTTTCTACCTAGCCAAGATCTTATGTTATAATTAAACAATCTTTCTCTACAATCGTTTCTGTTATATAATTGTTTGATTTTTGTACCTTTCTGGGTAATTAGTATTGTATAATGTTTACTATCTAATTCATCTAATTCTTTAAAATCTTCTTGCCCTAAAATAAAATCAACAGTTTCTGGTGGCAATTCGCCACTAGATCTTATGGTAACTGAATCTTGTCGTAATTCCGAAAAATCTTTTATCATTAATTCTATATTATTAGGTAATTCCTTATTTATCGTGTAAAAATTTTTAGTTTCAGAATCTATTGTTTCTGAAGTCAGGTATATTAGTTTAAATATAGGATTTTTTATTTTTTTTATATCTAAAATATATGATTTTAACTTGTTGTTTGCACTATTGTAAAAAAAGTCGGTTAATATATTATTAGGCAAATTAATTAATGCTTCTATGTGGTTAGTATCTGTATAACCATATTTTGCTTGTACAATATATACATCATTTCCATCTATTAATATAAAATCACAACCTTTGTCATCTTTTCCATCGGTAATGCAGGTATCTAAAATATAATCATCTGTTAGCAAATCCTCATCAATATCGTTTAATTTGCTAAAAAAGTTCCAAAGGTAATATTTTAGGAATGCTTTTCCTTTGTGAACAGAACTTGCATTATTGATATCTTTTGTTGTCTTTATGTTTGCATATCCTTCTTCTTGAAGAAAATGAATTAATCCTTCAGTTAAACTTTGACGAAATTCATTATTTTTGTTGTAGCCCATTGAATACCTCTTTTTTATATGCTAACATAAAAAATTTCTTTTGACTTATGTTCATAGAAAAACATTTAAAAGTTAGTCTTTTATTGTGTGATACTTATTTTTTACTCATTCGAAAACTTAATGATTGAGTAGTAAGTCTGTAGGTTGTGTTTTAACTCAACAGAATTATCTTGAAGTTTTTATGTCCATTTATGACGCAGTGTATTTTTATAATGATATTGAAAGTGAGAAATACATATGCGAAAACATCGTAGAACAAAGGCACAGAATCAAACTTATCATTTTAAACTAAGATGTGATGAACGCCTAGGTGTTCAGATTGATAGAAAAACAATCCAGAGACGAATTAAAGAAAGAAAATTTGACGAAGAGTTCTATTTGCTTAATAAGCAATCTAATAGAGTTACTCGTTATCGTTATAGATTTGAAAATAAATGGTATATTATTCCTTATGACAAAAATACTCATAAGGTTATAACTATTTTTGAAGATAGAATACAGAATATAATTTTATCTTCTGAATCTGAACCTATTATTCAAAGTACCAAATTGGGTGTTTTTAATTGGTTTAAAAAAGTGTTTGAGTTTATTAAAACACAGAAATCAAATTTTCATCTTTTACAAAACCGTAATTAACAATGAAAATTACCGAATATTGGTTTGATTGTATGTTTTATTTTAAATTTATAATAATAAACTTTTGAACTTTAGTATTAAAATGTAAATGTACTTTTTAGGAGGACAATAATGAATGTACCAGATTCAATAAAGAAGGCACAAAAAATAGCTCAAGAAATTTCAAATAACGAAATGACACAATTAGCAATAAAACAAACAGAAATGATATCTAAGTTACAAATACCTTACCAAGAACTTAATGCTATATCATGTGAAATGAGGCGAATACAAAGTCTTTTAAATTCTGTAAAACCATTAATGTCAGATTTTTCTAATATAACATCTTCCTCAATGTTCAAAGCAATAAAACAAGCAAATTTTATGTTTGATTATCCTTTTTTAAATTCGCTTATGCATTTGCATAATGTAGCCCAAACATTTAATAATGATTTCGGAGATATTTCTTCTACTTTTTGTGATACTAAATATATTAGTAAAGCTCAAGAACTTTTTTACAAACAAAAGGAAATTATTTCACACTTAAAAGAATTTCAAGAAAAAAGTATTTCTAGCTATACTTTAAGTGATATATTCGACATAACAAATATTGAAGAGTTAGATGAACAGTATAAAATTATAGAAAAAGAAGAAGATCCAATTAAAAAATATTTAAGAGAAAATTATCTGCAAATTCTAAGTGTAATTATTCCTATAATTATCTTTATAATTAGTTTTTGTATTGATTTAAAGCCAAATGTTCACTTTGAAAATGCTATAAAACTATTAGAAGAACAAAAACAAGTATCTATTGAAACTTTATCAGAAGTTCAACAACAAAACAAACTTATTGTAATACAAAATCAATTATTAAAAGAACTTCTCTTATGTATTAAGGAACAGAATGTTCTTCTTCAACAGGAAAGAACAAAACAAAACTAATGTTGGCAATGACTGAGATTGTATGTTGGGAATTAATCTAACAGAATTATCTTAAAGTTTTTACGCCCATTTTTGTCATTTGTAAGTGTTTTAATATTAATACTTTTTCTGTTACAAAAAAGCAGAAAAAATATATTTATAATATAATCAAAGATAGGAGTCGGGATGAAAAAACGCTTAACATCAATAGAATTATTTGCAGGAGCAGGCGGACTTGCTTTGGGTTTAGAACAGGCTGGTTTTGAACACTTAGGACTTGTAGAATTTAACAAGTCAGCGACTTGCACATTAAAAGAAAATAGGCCAAATTGGAATATATTATTTGAAGATGTTGAAGAAGTTGCAAAGCGAGATTTAGAACAAGAATTTAATATAAATAAATATGATTTAGACTTATTGTCAGGAGGGGCACCTTGTCAATCTTTTAGTTATGCAGGAAAAAGACTTGGGCTTGAAGATATCAGGGGAACAATGTTTTATCATTACGCAACATTTTTACACAAATTACAACCAAAAATGTTTTTGTTTGAAAATGTTAGAGGTTTGCTAACTCACGATAAGAATAAAACATATCAAACAATTCTAAACATTTTTGAAGATGAAGGGTATACAACATACTATAAAGTTTTAAATGCTTGGGATTATGGTGTACCACAAAAAAGAGAAAGACTTATAACAATCGGAATAAGAAATGATTTAGCTTCCAAATGTAATTTTAAATTTCCAGTGGAGTATACATATAAACCAGTTATTCGTGATATAGAATTAGAAAAAAATCCGTCAAAAGACGTATGTGCACAATATAGTTCATATAAAAAAGCTATTTTTGAGCTAGTTCCAGCAGGCGGATATTGGAAGGATATTGATCCACAAATAGCAAAAGAATATATGAAATCTTGTTGGTTTATGGAAGGCGGTAGAACTGGTATTTTAAGAAGAATTGGATTGAATGAACCAAGTTTGACAGTTTTAACCAACCCAGGAATGAAACAAACCGATAGATGTCATCCATTAGAAGTCAGACCATTTAGTTATAGAGAGAATGCTAGAATTCAAACATTCCCTGATAATTGGGTTTTTGCAGGAACCTTAATGGATAAATATAAACAAATAGGTAATGCTGTACCTGTTAATTTAGCAAAAGAAATAGGATTAAGCATTAAAGAAACCTTATTAACTGCGGAGAGCAAAGATGGAATACACAATAAAGTTTATATCGCAAGTTGACCTAGAAACTCATGTAAGAAAAACAATAGATACTTATGGTCAAATATTAAAATCAATTAATTTAAGACGATTTAATTCAAATATAATAGATCCTATAAAATTAATATTTGATAAAAATGTCTATAATAAAACATATCAAGAAATAATTGACAATGAAATTTTTAGGCAAAGAGATAAAAGTAATACCAATGCTATTGGATATTTTCATCAAAATATATTTGCTTATATTAATAATTGTATTGTTCCAAGAGAAGGTTGGGATATTATATACACAAATCCTAATACAGGACAAAAAATTTACGTCGAAATGAAAAATAAGCATAATACAATGAATTCGGCATCTTCTCAAAGAACATATATAAAAATGCAAAATCAAATTTTACAGTCTAGTAACGATATTTGTTGTCTAGTAGAGGTTATAGCTCCTAGTTCAAGAAACATAATCTGGGAATGTTGTGTTGATAGTATACATGTTTCAAACCCACAAATAAGAAGAATATCTATCGATAAATTTTATGAAATAGTAACAGGAGAAAGAGATGCTTTCTTCCAATTATGTAGATATCTTCCAACATTAATTGAAAATATTGTACAAAATAACACAAATTTAAAAGCTGAGAACGATACTGTGTTGGAAGAATTAAATGAAATAGATAGAGATATTCAAATTGCGCTATTTAAATTAGCATTTAACAATTATGAAGGTTTTATTTTTAATTAAAAACTTAACATTAGTCTAGCAAATAGGTTGGGTACTAGCCCAACAAAAGTAAAAATAGAATATGTCTATAAGTTATGCATTGCCTGACTCTGATTCTAATAATTAATTTTTTGTTCATTTTTTATATTTAAATTAAAAAACAGATTAGAATAAGAAAATGGCAATAAAAAGAATTTTATTTGATACGAATATAATTATAAAAAGGGAAGACCCGAATGTTTTACCTGCCGATTTCATTGAATTAAACAAAACAATCAATGACTTAAATTATAAGATATATGTTCATCCTCTCTCGGTCAAAGATGTTAATAGAGATAAGAATGAAGCACGAAAAAAGATTAGCTTATCAAAATTAGAAACTTATTCTCAAATACAAAAAGCACCGTCATATGACAAAGATAGTTATTTTAAAAATATTATTGGTATTGAGAAAAATGAAAATGATACTGTTGATAATTCTTTGTTGTATACTGTATATAAAAATGCTGTTGATTATTTGATTACCGAAGATAAGGGAATTCATGTAAAAGCGCAAAGATTAAGTATTCATGATAAAGTTTTAACAATAAATGATGCTATACTTATAATTTCAAAAGATATTTCTATAAAAGAACAGACATTACTTTCGTGTTTTGACAAAGTTAAAGGTTGGAATATAAATCTTTTTGATACGATATTTGATTCCCTAAAGGAAGAGTATGGACAGAAAGAGTTTGTTGAATGGTGGAACAATAAAGTATCAGGAACGGAACGTGATGTTTATGTGTATTTCTCTGAGGAGTCTTATGAAAAAGATAAAATCAAAGCAATATTGGTTTTAAAAGAAGAAGAAAATGAAAAACTTAACACAACACCTATTATTATTTTAGAAGATGTTTTAAAAATTTGTTTATTCAAAGTTGATTCTTCAGGGCGAGGTCTTAGACTCGGTGAAAGACTTTTGAAGATGGCTTTTGAGGAGGCTCGTTTAAAAAATAAGAGTAGGTTATATTTAACTCATTTTACTAAAAATAATGATGATAAACTTGTTTCTTTAATTGAAACATATGGCTTTCAATTTTTTACAAAATTAAATAACGGAGAGTCAGTATATTATAAAGAAATAAAGCCAGAAAAAGAGTGTATTGTTTCTTCTCTATGTGATGTTGTTGAGGCGAATAAACAGTATTTCCCATCGTATTATGATGGGAATATTGTTTCAAAGTATATTGTTCCTGTTCAACCAGGTTTCTTTGAAAAATTATTCCCTGATTGCGTTTTTGAAGATGAGTCATCAACTCAACTTCAATTAGCTATAGATATTAAGCAAACATCGAAATATACGAGTGAGGGATTTTCTCTCCAAAAAGCTTATATCTGTAATGCAAACATTCGAACAATGAAAGAAGGTGATATTCTTTGTTTCTACCGCTCAGAAGATTATAAATCTATACTTGCGCTTGGAACAATAGAAAAAGTTTATTATAATATTAGCGAAGCGGATGAAATTTATAAATTAATCAAGCGACGAACAGTATATACGATTGATGAGATAAAATATATGTGTTCAAAATCAAAACCACCGGTCGTCATATTGTTTAAGCATAATTTGAATTTTGATAAAGAAGTTCCTTATTCAGATTTAATATCAAAAAAAATAGTAAATGGGCGAATACAGTCAATTTTAAAAATAAAGGACGATAAATTATATAAAGAAATTATACAAGGAAATATCGATGAAAGTCTTATTATCAATAAAACCTAAATATGTTAAAGAAATAACAAATGGTAGTAAATTGTATGAGTTTAGAAAAACAATATTTTCACCTCAAGTAAAATATATTTATGTCTATGAATCAGCTCCTACCAAAAAAATTGTAGGCAAGATTGTTATTGATATTGTCATTGAAGATACTCCTAAAAAATTATGGGCTAATTTTAAGAGAAATAGTGGTATAAGTAAACAAGAGTTTTTTGAATATTTTAAAGATAAAGAAAAAGGCTATGCAATAAAAATAAAGAAATATGTTCGTTATAAAAAACCAATTAACCCATATCGAAAAAAAGAGAGATTTGTCCCACCACAATCATATTTATATTTGACAAGTTTAAGTGATTTTTTAAAGAAAAGAGACGAGTAGTTAACTAGTTTTCTACCCCACCTTCCACACCTTTGCCATTTCGTAGAGGTCGATTAGGCGCAATAGAGGGCTTTGTTTTCCTGTTAGTATTTTTTCTATTACATCTGGCGGTAGCAGCCGCAGGCTCATTAACCTGCCAACATATGAATTTTCTTTCTCGGCTTGTGTTAGCCATCCATTTCGTGTTTCTTACAGGAGTAAAAACCTTTTGCGATAGCGTTGATTAATATAATATGTATCTTATTTTTAATAATGTAAAAAATTACAAATATATTAATTAATGCCAACAAATTATAATATAATATTTTTAATTTTAAATTAAGAAGATATAACTACATGTCAAAACATTTTACTAAAAACATATATCCACTATATTCAAAAGAAAAAGTTAATAAAGCTGCTGAAAGAATTGCAGAATCTATTAGAAATGGTTCTGATATCAATCCTGAAGATGAGGCCATTATTGAAAATTGGCGTGCATCACATACGCATGTTTTAGATACTTGGCAAAAAATATTAAGTCGTAGAATCAAAAGAAAAAATATTGTTTTTGCACAAAGATTAAAGCGAAAAAATACAATTTATGACAAATTAGCGAGATATCCAAAAATGAAACTTGCAAGAATGCATGATATTGCAGGTTGTCGTTTGATATTTCGAAATATGGAAGATTTGTTGAAATTTAGAGAAGAGTTACATAATTCTAAATTCAATCACTTTTTAAAAGTTGATGAGTGCAAAGATTATGTTTCTAATCCTAAAGAAAGCGGATATAGAGGGTTTCATGATGTTTATGTGTATAAAACAAAAACTACAAAAGATGGTTTTACAAAATGGGACGGTTTACTTGTAGAAATTCAATATAGAACAATATATCAGCACGCTTGGGCTACTGCAGTTGAAATTGCAGATTCATTAGTATCTTCGCGTACAAAATTTAGCGAAGGAAATCCTGAACAACAAGAACTTTTTAAATATGCAAGCGAAATTATTGCAAAGGCATTTGAAGAAAAATATTCTCATAAAATAACTATAAATGATTTGAATTTAGTTAAAAATTTTCTAAAATTAGAAGAAAATGTTGGTATATATAAAAAATTAAGTCAAATAAAAGCAATTCATCGAGCAAATATACTTAAGAAGAATGCTATTTTGATTTTTAATAATAAAAATCCTGAGAGTCCTAATGTCGAAGTAATACAGTTTAAGGGCTTAAAAGAAGCAAATAATGTATATTTTAAATTGGAAAAAGAACAGCCAGAGAAGGATATTGTACTTGTTACGACTTCTGGCAAAATAAATAGTAGTATAAAAAGTGCATATAGAAACTATTTTACTGATGCGAAGGATTTTACATTATATATGACTGATGGAATGAAAATAATAAATGGAAGAATAAAACAAATACTTGATAAACTTGAAGAAGAGTTAAATTCGTCTCGGCAAGAGTAATTTTAATTTAATTTTGCTTGCAACAAATTAGTTTAATAATGCGAAAACTCTACTGTTGCGAGGTGGATGTTTTCTTTATCTTCGTAAACACAAACGCAAGGATTTTCGCTATCCAAAAGTTCTATTCTTACTGTACTGCCTTGTTTTACTTGCATTTTATATTCTATTCTGACTCTGTTGTAATCGAACTCTTCGTACAAAATATCTTCTGCTAGTCTTAAATAGTATGAACTATTCATATGTTGGTTCATATCAATAAAAGATTGAGGAATAACAA
>CAZNLZ010000041.1:0-9216 GCA_964574225.1 uncultured Muribaculaceae bacterium
TTATAAATCATTTCTTATTTTTTGCATAAAAAAAGTTCAGTTTTCTGAACTTTTTTAACTAAATCCCCTAATCTCGCTCGATTAAATCAAATCCTTTTTTAATATTAATGTCTAACCTAAAAATTCCCGATTTTATTGACTCTCTCCCAAATAGAAAGCTTTGCCATCACTCCTTCCGCAAGCTGTTTTCTCTCTGTGTTTCTAAATAGTAATCTGTTCAAGTTATCCTATCAAGCAAACAAATTTTAATTATTTTTTACAAATGCCCATGCCCTTAGAAACAAGTGGTTAAAAAAAGTTTTACAATTATTAATAATGGTTTTTTGTACACTTTTTCATTTTTTCGTCTTGACAGCGTCATGTCCTTTGATTTTGGGAAAATCCCGAAAATGCTATAAATATAGTATTTTTTTATTGTTACAAGCATGTAAATTCAATTGTTAATAATTCTTTTTTTTAGTTACATATGCCTATAAATTGCCGTCTTTTTTGTTTGTTGCTATAATTGCATATACGATTGGTAGGATATATATGATTTTTAGATTTTTAACTTCAGGTGAATCACATGGACAATGCTTAAATGCAGTTATTGAGGGTGTTCCTGCAGGTGTTAATATAGATGAAAATTTTATTAATAGTGAGCTTTCTCGTCGTCAAGTTGGCTATGGTCGTGGCGGTAGAATGTTAATTGAGAAAGATACTGTAAAAATTTTATCAGGGGTTAGACATGGTAAGTCGATTGGCAGTCCTATTTGCTTAGAAATTGTGAATAAAGATTGGCAAAATTGGCTTATTCCTATGAATACTTCTGTTGTTGAAAATACTCCTGAAAATGCTGAAATAATTGAATCTAAAAAAATTGTTAATGTTCGTCCTGGTCACGCTGATTTGGCTGGTGCATTAAAATATAATCATTCCGATGTTCGTAATATACTTGAACGTTCAAGTGCTAGAGAAACAACTACTCGTGTGGCAGTTGGTGCTATTGCTAAATCTATTTTGAAAGAATTTGGTATTGAAGGTATTTCTGTTGTTACTCAAATTGGTAGAGTTAAAGCTGATATTTCTTCTGATTTATTTTCTATTAAAGATGAAATTGAACAATCTGATTTAAGAACAGTTTCTTCTGCATATCAAGATATGAAAGCAGAAATTGATAATGCAAAAGAAAACGGTGATACTTTAGGTGGAGCTTTTAAAGTTGTATTTAAAAATGTTCCTGTTGGCTTAGGTTCTCATGTCCATTGGGATAGAAAATTAGATGGTTTATTAGCTCAAGCGGTTATGAGTATTCAAGCTGTTAAATCTGTTGAAGTTGGTCTTGGCGCTAAAGTTGCAGAGACACTTGGTTCAAATACACATGATGAGATATTTGTTCAAGATGGAAAATATGTTCGCCGAACAAACAATGCTGGTGGTATTGAATCTGGTATTTCAAATGGCGAAGATATAGTTATAACAGCTTCAATGAAAGCTATACCTACAATGAAAAAACCTTTAAATTCTGTTGCTATCGATAAAAAAGAAGAAGTACAGGCTCATTTTGAACGTTCTGATACTTGTGCTGTTGCAGCGTGCAGTGTTGTAGCGGAAGCTATGATTGCAATAGTTTTAGCTGATGCTATGCTTGAGAAATTTTCACATGATAGTTTATCTGAAATGAAAGTTAATTTCCAAAACTACTTAAATAGAGTATCTGAAAGGTAGTTATGAATATTTCATTAATTGGAATGATGGGGTGTGGAAAATCAACTATTGGTAAGCTTCTTGCAAGTTATACCGGATATTCATTTGTTGATATTGATGGGTTGATTGTTTCAAAAGAAGGTATTTCTATTCCACAAATTTTTGATACAAAGGGGGAGGATTATTTCCGTTCTGTTGAAGCTACGATTTTAGAAGACGTTTTACTTAAGGATAATCAAATTATTTCAACTGGTGGTGGGATTGTAAAACTTGAAAATAATATTAATCTTTTAAAAGAAAAATCTAAAGTTTTTTATTTAAGTGCTCCATCCGCTGTTTTATTTGATAGAGTTAAAGATGATACAAACAGACCATTGTTAAAAGCTGATGATATTAAACTAAAAATAGAAACACTTTTATCGGAAAGGATTTCTTTGTATGAAAAGGCTCATTATATAGTTGACGCTGATAATACGCCAGAATATGTTGTTACACAAATTATTGAGAAATTAAAATGAGAAAATTAGAAGTTAAAATTTCAGCACAGAAAGAAAAATCGTATCCAATTTATATTGGACATAATCTTTTAGACGATGTTTATGAGTATATAGAAAAACATACTCAAGCTAGAAGATTTCTTGTTGTAACAAATGATACTATATATTCACTTTATGGTGAGAAACTTAAAAATGAAAGTTCTGAGTTCATCATTCTTCCTGATGGTGAAATATACAAAAATACTGATATGCTTTCAAGAATTCTTGATAAGGCATTAGAAATTAAACTAGAAAGAAAAGACGCTATTATTGCTTTAGGTGGTGGTGTTATTGGTGATATGGCTGGTTTTGCAGCTGCAATTTATCAAAGGGGAATTGATTTTATTCAAGTTCCAACAACATTGCTTGCTCAGGTTGATTCTTCTGTTGGAGGTAAAGTTGCGGTTAACCATGCGTTAGGTAAAAATATGATTGGTTGTTTTTACCAACCAAAAATTGTTATTGCCGATACAAATACCTTAAATACATTGGATGAAAGACAGTATAAAACTGGCTTAAGTGAAGTTTTAAAATATGCTTTTATCGAAAAATCTTGTAATGCTAAAGAAGATTATAATCTTTATGAATTTTTAAAAGATTATAAAGATGAAATTATGGATAGAGACGCTGATACATTAAAAGGTTTGATTGAAATCTGCTGTTCTTTAAAGGCTTCTGTTGTTCATCAAGATGAAAAAGAAAAAGGGCTTCGTGCCATATTAAATTTTGGTCATACCTATGCTCATGCTATTGAAAATCTTACTCATTATCAAAAATATACACACGGTGAAGCCGTTTCTATTGGGATGAAAGCTATTTTTAATTTGGCATATACACTTGATATTATTAGCGAAGATTATTATATTTCTTCAGTTCAACTTTTAGATGATTATGGGTTGATTACCGAATTAACTGATAAATTTGATACAGAAGAATTTTATAATTCAATGTGCAGTGATAAAAAAGTTGCTGATAAAAAGATAAATTTTGTTATGCCTATAAGGGAAAAAGAAGTTTCTTTTAAGAATAATATTGATAAAAATATAGTTCTTCAGGGTATTTTATAAAATACTTGCTATCTAAAAGGAGTTTTATATGAAAATATTGATTTCTAATGATGATGGTGTAATGGCAGAGGGTATTAAAGCTCTTGTTACAGAATTAAGTAAAGAACATGATGTTTATGTAGTTGCGCCTGATAGAGAAAGAAGTGCCGCTGGACATTCGCTTACTTTGCATACTCCTATTAGAGTTGAAGAATTAGAATCTAAATTTGGTGCTAAAAGAATTTGGATTACTAGTGGTACGCCTGGTGACTGTGTAAAAATTGGCATTAATGCGATTTTGTCTGAAGATGAAAAACCTGATTTAATTATCTCTGGTATTAATCATGGCCCAAATTTAGGGACTGATATTTTATATTCTGGCACTGTTAGCTGCGCTATGGAAGGTGCAATGATGGGGTATCCTAGTATTGCTGTTTCCCTTGCAAGTATGACTTGCGAACCAGAATTATTTAAAAATGTTGCTATGTTTATTGCAAAATTTATTCATAAAATTAAAGAATTCCCATTCCCTCAAAAATCTATTTTGAACATTAATGTTCCAGGTTTAATGCCTGAAGATTTAGCTGGCGTTGCCATTACTCGCTTGGGCGGAAAAATGTTTACTGACGAATATGATAAGAGAGTTGACCCAAGAGGAAAAGTTTATTATTGGATGGCAGGTGAACTTATTCGTCATTGTGATAATGATGATTCTGATATTAATGCTCTTCGTTGGAATAAAGTTTCTGTCACTCCAATTACTTTTGAAATGACATTAGATTCTGTTATTCCCAATCTTCAAAAAGCGTTATGCAATGAAGACATTTGTGGTTGGAATTAGAATTGACCTAAGTCTTTTATATGTTCAATTTTAGGGTCTTTTAGTCCTAATATTGAAATGCCATCGAATCTAAATGTTTTATAATTTTTATCACATTCTTTAATGTAACCAAAAATTGCTTTATGTATTTTTTCTATTTTAGTTTTTGTAATAGCTTCAAATGGGTGTCCATATTCTAGGGTTGTCCTTGTTTTAACTTCTACAAAAACTAGGCAGTCTTTATCTTCTGCAATTATGTCTATTTCAGCATTTTTAGAATAATGCCAATTCCTTTCAATAATTTTATATCCAAGTTTTTTTAAATATTGCTCTGCAATATTTTCACCCTGTTTTCCTTTTAATATGTTGTTTAAAATTCCCATAAATTGATTATATCAAAATTTTGTGTTAAAAATTTACTTGCTATGAAAAAACAAAATAAAACAATTTTTATAACTGGTGCTTCTTCAGGGATTGGAAGAGATATTGCATATTCTCTTGCAAAACTTGGATATAAAGTTTTTGCAGGTGTTAGAAGGAAAGTTGATAAACAAGAATTAGAAGGACTTAATTCAAATATAACTGGTGTTTATATTGATGTTACTAATTCAGCTAGTATTGAAAAAGCATTTTGGTTTGTAATGAAAAATGCTGATAAAATTGATGTTTTAATTAACAATGCTGGAATTGTTTGTGCTGGACCAGTTGAGTGTCTTCCTGTTGCAAAAATAAAAGAACAGTTTGAAGTTAATACTTTTGGACCTGTTATGGTTACTCAACGTTTTGTTCCTTTATTACATGGTTCTAAGGTTATTAATATTAGCTCTATGGCAGCTTCTGGAATATTTCCATATATTTCTATGTATTGTGCGTCAAAAAGAGCTATGGATATTATTTTTAATTCTTTTTCATTGGAAAACAAAGATAATATTAAAGTTATTTCTGTTAAACCTGCTTCAATAAAAACTCCAATTTGGAATAAATCTGTTGGAAAAGCAAGAGAAACTTTTTCTGATATTTCAGATGTAAATAAACAAAAATATGGAAAAGTATTATTATCATTAGAAAAAAATGCGCTTAATAACAACACGAATGGAATTGAAGCTAGAAAAGTAACTAATACTATTATTAGAATAATTAAATCGAATAATCCAAAAACCTCATATAATGTTGGATTTGCTGCTTGCATTGCAGATATTTTCTCTAAACTTCCTCAGGGTTTTGTTAATGAGATTGTTAAATTAAAATTAAAGAACTTAATGTAAAATTTTTTTAATATTTGCCCTTTTTTAGTCAATTCTGAACCTTCAGTTTCATTATTGAATTCAAAAGGAGTGTTCTATATGTGTAGTGATTGTGTTTCTATGGTCCCTGTTAATAATATGCCAACTGATATGATTGTTCATCCAACATATAGTGGTGAAAATCTTCCTGCGCCTGTTGCTGGTGAAGTAATGGCTATTTCGCCTCAAGAAGCGTTAGTCGTAGATACATTTAAGAAGGACAAAGGTATTAGTACTGCTATCCTTGCTGGTAGTTCTATGTATGGTGGCTTAGAATTAGGGAAAAAATTAGGTGTTAAATTCTCTGGTGTTGTAGAAAAACAATTCCTTGAATTTACTAAAGATTTTTGTAAAAAACCATTTGCCGCACTTCCTCAAAAGGCTGTTGCTGGTATTAAATGGGGTGTTGGCGGATTATTTGCTTACTTAGCTGGTGCAATAGTTTTAAGAGATGCAAATAAAGATGGTGAAGCAGATATATTAGGTTCTGTTAAAAAATTATTTAAACCAACTCCTCCACCACCAAAAGCTGAACCAATAATAATTGAAGGTTAATATAAAAAAGACTGATTTATTCAGTCTTTTTTTTGTCTAGTTGTCTAATTCTTTTTTATTTCTAAATTTGTTTTCATTTTTATATGAAAAAATTATTAATTTTATTTTTAGTTGTTATTTTTGCGTTTACAATATTTCTTGTATATGATTCTTTTGCATTTACTAATGTATTAGTTAAGTTTGACGAGCTTGAACCATTCGAAAAGCAAATGAACGTTTATTTTCGTGGTTTTAAAGTTGGTAAGACAACTAAAATTTTTCCAAATGAAGATTATACAAATACGTATTTGAAATTAAAACTAAAAGCGAAAAAGGCAAATTTCCCTAAAAATATTCAAGTAAATATTCGTAAGAAAAAAACAGGTGGATACGTTGATATTGAATATCCTGATGAGCCTAGTTTGGTTAAATTAAAGAATAATGATGAAATAAAAGGACTTATTACAAAAGATATTAGTTCTTTATTAGAGGATGAAAATTTGCAAGATATTATAGATGA
This sequence comes from uncultured Muribaculaceae bacterium, assembly GCA_964574225.1. Taxonomy (GTDB): domain Bacteria; phylum Cyanobacteriota; class Vampirovibrionia; order Gastranaerophilales; family Gastranaerophilaceae; genus Avigastranaerophilus. Next base: position 6,426 of record CAZNLZ010000041.1, read on the forward strand.
TGCTGGTAGTCTTGTTGAAAATGCAACTATTGCAGTGCAAAATTTAAACGGAATTTTCTTAGATGTTAGAAATATAATTTCAGATAATCGTTCTAATATAAATCTTATTGTAAAAAACCTTGTCGATGTTTCTTCTAACTTTAATAATATTTCTAATCAGTTAAATATTTCTTTTTCTGGCGATGAAATTCCTAATTCACTTGCTAATATAAACGATACAACATCAAATATTAAAGAAATAACTTCTCAAATTGATGAAACAACAATACCTATGGTAAATAGAATTTTGTGTGAAGCTTATTCTACCTCAAAAAATGCAAGTGTAATTACTGGTGGAGTAAAAAATACTTTGAAAAAACGTATGGGTTTGTCACGTTTATTATTTGGGACACCGATATCACATGATTGCTATTGAAGAAATCCTAAATATTGATACAATATAGGAATGGATAAAGTATTAGTAATTGTTCCTGAGAATAACAAAGGAAAATATATTTCAAAAGGGTTTGCTTCTGCATTTCAAGCCCTTTCATACTTTGTAATTGAAAAGAAGGTTTATGATTTAAATGTAGAAGAAGTTAATTCTATTTCTCCTGATATTATATTTTGTTTTTTTTCTGACATTCAAAAAGATGAAGCCACTGCAGGCTTTTTTATAGAGTATTCTTCAGATGATACTGATATCATTTGTTTTGCAGAAAGGCTTTGTGATATACCGAATTTTTTACAGAAAAAAGCGCATTGCTTTGCTCCTGACGCAAAAGATAAAAAGCATAAATTTTTACTTGGTATTAATCCTAAAGATTATAAGGAAAAATTTTATGGATATAAGTATTCAATTACTTTTGCGGGTAATCCTGCAAGTGATGAAAGAGAAAAATTTCTTGTTTCTCTAATAAAAAATTTTGGACCAATTAATATTTTTTGTCGTTCTTTTGACTTTTATAAAAGTGTTGATGATATATATTCTAAAAAGCTTTTAGATGAATATCATTTGGCTTTATATAGAGATTCATATATGGGCTATGTAGAAAATCAGAAAGAATTAGCGAAAATATTTATTTCCTCAAAGGTTAATATTGATATTAGAAACCCAAATAACAAAGATTTAAATTATAGATTTTTAGAAATACTTGCTTCGGGTGGTTTTTTACTTAGTCCAGTAAATGATATTACAACACTTCACTTTGAAGAGGGTAAAGAGTTTGAATCTTACGATGACGAAATTGATTTGGTTGATAAAGTTGATTTCTATCTTAAAAATGCTAATCTTGCTCAGTTAATTGCATCTAAGGGTAAACGTAATGTTGTAAGTAATCATTCTTTTTATGATAGACTTAAATCAATGCTAAAGGTGATTTATGGCAAAGATTTTAGTAATAGACGATGATCAAGCAATAAACGAGCTTATAAAAATTAATTTAGAGCTTGCATATTATAATGTTATTTCTGCATTTGACGGAAATAAAGGTTATGCGCTTGCAAAGCAAGAACTTCCCGATTTAATTATTCTTGATGTTATGATGCCCGAAGTTGATGGTTATACTGTTGCAAAGCGTATTCGAGAAAACAATTCAACTAAAGATATTCCGATTATTATGTTAACAGCGCTTGGAATGTTACAAAATAAAGCGCAAGGCTTTGATATTGGTGTAGATGATTATCTTGTTAAACCGTTTGAGATGGAAGAACTTTTAATGAGAGTTAAAGCGCTATTAAAACGTTCAAATAACATTCCAAAATCATTTGCGGTAAAAGAAGTTCTTTCACAAGGTGATATTACTTTAATTCCTGAAACTTATTCAATTGAAATTAATGGAAAACAAGCAAAAGTTACGCCAATTGAGTTTGATATAGTTAATTTGTTAATGCAAAATTATGGAAATATGGTTTCAAGTTCTAAAATTTTAAGTGATGTTTGGGGCTATCAAGCAGATGATGCTGTTGAGACTATAAGGGTTCATATGCGACATATTAGAACTAAGTTAGACAAAATTTCTGATGGTAGAAAATATATTGAAACAATTTATGGTGGTGGATATAGGCTTGTTCCAACAGGTGTGATTGAAAAATCCAAGTAAGCAAAAAAATATATTTTTGTATTTTAGATAAATATGAAAATTAGTTCTATATCTCAATCTTATACCGCTTTTACATCAAAGAAAACATTTAAAAGAATGTTTGATTCTTGTGCGTATTCGGGTGAAAAGTTTGAACCTTGTGATACGGCGACTATTGAACATATTATTCCTGTTAATTGTGGTGGACAAAATGAATTTTCGAATTATCTTGTTGTAAAACGTAGTTTTAATATGGATAGAAGTGATACCCCTTTGGATGTGTACATTTCTCAAAATCCTAAAGCTCGTGATTTTATAGTTGCTGCTGTTAACTCGAAAGAAGGTCAAATAATTGAAGGAATTAATTGGTCTGAAGAAGTGAAAAAAACTCTTCTTAAAGCAATCGGGTATGATATCTTTAAATAATTGTTTATTATATTAAACTAACGTATTTCAGCTTTAAATTTCAAGCTTTTTTGTTTTGTTAAATAGTAGTTAAAATTTTATTATTCATATATAATAAATAACTGTATTTGGTAGATAAAAGGAGAGTACAATGACATTTTTTGAAAAATGCCAAAACTCTATGAAAAAGTTCTTAGCTTCTTTAGCTTTAGCGCTTTTTGTTGGAGTTCCTTCGTTCGCTGGTGAAGCGAATCTTGTAGTTCCTAAAATCGAAGGTGATAACTTTAATCTGTTAGTTGCAGGTATTGTTGTTTCTGTTCTTGGAC
>CAZNLZ010000042.1:0-9191 GCA_964574225.1 uncultured Muribaculaceae bacterium
CTCTAAATCGTCCAACACCTGATTTTACAGCTGATTTAAGAAAAGACTTAAAAGGTGTAAAAATTGGTTATATTAAAGAATTATGCTCAGAAGGTTTGACTCTTGATGTTGCGGCTGCTATGCAAAAAACAATTGATACATATAAATCTTTAGGTGCTGAAATTATTGAAATTTCACTTCCTTTAATTAAATATTCAATTGCAGTTTACTATGTAATTGCAACTGCAGAGGCAAGTTCTAACTTGGCAAGATTTGATGGTGTTAAATATGGTTATAGAACTGCTAGTCCAGAAAATCTATACGATATGTATGTAAAAACTAGAGCGGAAGGCTTTGGCGATGAAGTTAAACGTAGAATTATGTTAGGAACATACGCTCTAAGTTCTGGCTATTATGATGCATATTACAAAAAAGCTCAACAATTGAGAAGATTGGTAAAACAAGACTTTGATAATGCGTTTGAAAAAGTTGATGTTTTAATCTCTCCAACATGCCCACATACAGCGTTTGATATTGGTTCAAAAGTATCTGACCCATTGAGCATGTATTTAACAGATATTGCGACAATTACAGCAAACTTGGCTGGTATTCCAGCTATGAATATTCCAGTTGGACTTGATTCAACAGGTATGCCAATTGGTTTACAATTACAAGCAAATTGCTTAAATGAAAACAAATTGTTAAATGTTGCCTATAAGTTAGAAGAGGCTGTACAATTTAACTATAATGTTCCCGCAATGACGTTGGTATAATGAAAAGAAAAATATTACTTTTATTAGTTTTGGTTATAGGTTTTATATATTCAAGTGCAGGCATGCCTGCGCTTGGCTATGATGAAGAAATTCCTGAAGAGAATATTAATAGGGCAAATGCTGCTTATAAAACAGGTGTTTCTTTTGTTCGCTCACGTGCTTATGAAAATGCCATAAGCTCATTTGAACAGGCTTTAAAATATAATCCTAAAATGACTGACGCACTTTATAATATTGCTTCTGTTTATGTTGCTCAAAAAAACTATGATGAAGCTTATAATACATATGTAAAAATAATTGCGTTAAATCCTTATGATTATGATTCAATATTTCAAGCTGCAAAAATTTCTTATAACAGAAAAAATTATGCTTTAGCTATGAAATATTTGAAATTTATACCTGATGATTATCAGTATTATCACATTGCTCAGCAGATGTATAAAGATGCTAGCGAAATGTTTGATGTAGAAAAAAATAAAATTGCTAGAGCTAAAATTACAACTGCAGATGAAAATAGTAGAGTATTAATAGATAAATTTAACTCTCCTGCTGGTATGGTTGTTGACTCTGAAGGTAATATGTTTGTTGCAAGTTATACAGATAATGCAATTGTTAAAGTTGATAAGTATAAAAACAAAACAAACTTTATAAAAGATTATTTGCTTGATGGTCCAGTTGGTCTTGCGATTGATGCTTATGACAATATTTATATTGCAAATTATGATGCGAATAACATTTTAAAAGCAACAAAAGGTGGTAATGTAAGTGTGTTTATGGATAAGGTTTCACAACCTTATTTCCTATACATTAAGAATGATGTTCTTTATATTTCAGAACAAGGTAATGATGTTGTTTTAACTTACAGCCTTAAACATTAATCTTAAATCATTGTAATAGGTTCTTTTGGTTTATCTGCGAAACTACCACCAACTTCGTGCAATGTGGTGTTTGCTCTTATGTATTTATTAAATCTGTCGATTTCTTCTTTTGTAAGATTTCCATCTATATTGTAGTTTGGTGCTAAGCTTTCAAATGCAACCATCATTCCTTCAGTTTCATTTCTTAGCTTTTGCAAAAATTTAACTACTTCTTGGAATTCTGTTGAATTTTCTTTTTCAAAATAGTGAGATAAATATATTGGAGAAGCGATTGCCATTGTTGGTTTTCCATTTTCTTCGCTTCCTTTTTTTAGTGCAGCAACGATTTGTGGTAATGTATTTTCTGCAGTAGATTCAATTTCACCTGGTGCGCTTCCTGGCTTTGTTGCGTATTTGCTGAAAATGCCTTTGATTTTTTCGTTAAACTGAGAATCGTTTTGAAGGAAAGAACCATATCTTGGGTTACCTTTTTTATCAGAACCTCTATAAATTCTTTCAAGCATATTCATGATTTTTTCTGCATCACGCAATACTTCTTCTTCGTTTATTTCTTTACCTTTCATTGCCATGTCACCTTTTGTTTCAGCATATTCTCTAACACGCCAATATAGGTTTGAAACAGTATAATCACTTTCGAATTTTAATTGGTTTTGTTCTATGAATTCTATGATATTGTATGCAAAGTCTGGGTATGTTTCGTTAACATCTCTGATGAAACTAAGTACCATTTCTTTTCTGCGTTCTGTTAAATCTTTTACAAAATTAACTAAATCGTCGTCAAATGGATTTATACCGTAAACTATCATTTCGCTGTTTTCATATTTTGTTTGTGAGAATGGTGCTTCGTGTGCAAATGATAATTTAATAGCAGGAACAAACTTTACGTTTTTAAATTTGTCTGGATTTTGTCCGATGATTCTTACAGCGTGTTGAACACCTTCAATAGAATCTCTATCTGCTATTGCAAAGACAAATGGGGCTTTTTCGCTATGGTATTTGTTTGCGTGTTGTGCAACTTTGTCTAAAATATCGAATATATTTTCTTTTCCATTAGAATAATTTGTTGCATAGTCTAAATCACCAAGATAAACACCACTTAAAATATTTTCTGGTTTTGAACTGTAATTTTCTTGTTTTTTACAAGGGTCGGTTATAAAATTTCTTATTTCATTAGGTTGCATAATGCTACCTAAATTTTGTGCAGGAACATCAAGTTGAAAGTGCTTTTTAATTCCTTCTGATAAATTTACTTCAAATTGTGTTGGTGGTTGTGTTGGGAATAAATCCGAAGTTGTTTTTGTAGCAATATCATAGCTTGACATAAATAATCTTCGATACCAAGGAATATGTTTTTGCTCAGAACCAAAAGAAACACTAAATGTATCTGTACCCATTTGTTTAAATGGAATAGATTGTTTTGGTGTTTGCATAGATTTTTGATTATGATTTATAGGGAAGTTTGATGAAACATTTATGTTCATATTTTGCTCCGAGCGAGGATTTTCTTAACTTAAAAATGAAAAATAAAAAATTTGTTATTTGAATTAAAAATAATTAAGATTTTTTAATGTATTTATAACCTGCAAATCCGGCAATCGCCGTTGCCGCAAGTATTAAGAATTTTTTTATTCCTTTTTTTCTTTCTTTTGCCTTGTAATTAGAATACAAAACATTTTTTCTGAATTCGTCAGCTTCATTCAATTTTTCAGTGATTGAATATTCAGGCAGAGATTGTGGCGCCGCAACAAAAATTGGCGCACGTTTTTCAGCGGCCTTTGAATCTAATTTTTTAGCTGCTAAAATGTTTGTATTATTGTAATTTGGGGAATTATTTATAGTATTGGACATAGTATCTCCACAAAGAGTTAATGTTTAAGAAAATTCGGAATTGTTATAATTCATTTTATATGTACTGATTTTTTTACATTTGTTTACAAGTTTATCATGTAAATTTTTGTTAAAAAGTATATATAATGAAGCAAGAAATACCCTTTAGATGAATTAAGACAGTATAGATTTTCTGCATGAAAAGGAGTAAAAAGTGAATATTCAAAACAGTAATATTTCAGCACAAAACGTTGCATTTGCCGGACATAAAAAGAAATTAGATAAACAAGGATATCCAGTTCATAAATTCTTCTATTTATACGATCCAAACAAGTATAATTGTGAAGTTGAATTGTATAACATTTCAAAGAACAAAAAAGGTGATTTAAGCCTTGCTGAGAAAGATCCAGCAAAAGTTTTCCCTATGGGTGCGGATGGTTCTGCAACTGTTGATATTGATTCACTTTTAGAAATTAACTCAGATACTGGTTTTGCTTATAGATTTAAACTTACTGATAAAACAGGTAAAGAAGCTCCTTCTTATGCATTTGATAATGGTACTGTAATTGGTATTTTCTCAGGTAATACTGATGATAAATTCAATGTTGTATTAAATAACCGTGCAATTATTAATAAAAATGGTGCTATGCAGTTAATCATGCCAGATGAATATTATCCTGGTGTTGAAATGAAAAATGGTACAACTTCTATCAATGAAGGTTTGCGTTCTAAAGCTCTTGCTAGTGTTAGAACACACGCTACAAAACTTGGTGGTAATTTGGCTGGTATTATCCACAGATTACCAGAATTACAAAATGAAGGTGTAAAAAGAATTGTTGGTACTCCTTTTACAAAGGATACAATTTCTTCTCACTTATATTGGACAGAAAATGCATACAGAGTTGCTCCATCATTAGGTACTGATGATGACTTTAAAAAATTACAAGTTGAACTTTGCAAAAATGGTATTAACTGGATTGCTGACGCCGCTCTTGTAAATGAAGGCTTTGGTGGTATCCATTTATCAGAAGTTTTAAGAAAAGGTCCTGATGCAGTTTGTAAGGATATGTTTAGAGCTGATGAAAAAATTTCATTAGGTATTATTCCTGATAAAACAGAGCATACTAGATTGAAAATTATTAATGCTCCATTCTCTTTGGTGAAAACAGGTGGTACCGCTGATGCTCCTACATTTGCGTATCAGGCAAAAAATCCTGACTATGACCCTAAAAAACCAACATATATTCAGTTCTATGACGATAGATTAGCTTCAAAAGAACAAGTTGAATCAGATTCTCCAATGAGATTATCTACATATGACAATATAAATACAGATAATATCTATGATATTACTCGTCATGATGATGCTGTATATCCATTCCCAATTGAAGTTAACCCTTCTGAATTGACTAGAAATGTACGTAATTTATACCAAGATGAAGGAAAAGTTGATCTTGGAAGTGTTGAAGATATTCTTTCTATCACAGATTTTACATACTTTAACGTAGTAAACAAAAGTGCTGCTGGTGGTTTAGAAGTTTGGGACGGTAACGTAGATATCGCAAAATTAAACTTCTATGCTGCAAACAAAGATGATGCTAGATTTTCTAAATTGCCTGCTGGTATTAGAGATGCTGCTTATGCAGACTTTGTTAGAGGCGGTTTGGCAGTTAGAGATTATGCTATTAATTCTGGTAAATATTGGACAAAATTAGCGGCTGATACTCAATTAGCTTATGTTGCAGAAGAATTAGCACGCAGAGTTTCTTCTGATGAACAAACTCCTGAAAAATATAAAGAAGTGATTAATCAAATGGTTGCAGATAAAGCACTTCCTGAATCTGCAAAGCAAATTGATGTAGAGGTTCTTTCTAACGTATTATCAGGTGATTATCATTCTAGATTGTTACAAGACGCAGATATGCGTAGTGAAATTAATCCTAACTTTGAAGATGGAAATGAATATTCTCTTCAAGACTACATTACAAGATTATCAATGGATGTTCCATTAGAAACATTGCCTGTTGCGACAAATGTTTTAGGTGTTTTAACATCTCCATATCTTGCTAAAAAAGCTAATGTCGATAATGAATTAGGCGTATCAAGATTTGACTTGCAAGAAGCAGATAACCCAAATCTTCCAGAAAAATATAAAGATACATATGCTCAAATGACAGACGTTTATAAAGATGAAGTTACTCGTTATATTTCTGAAATCGTTAGCGGTATCGATGGTGTAGTTGATGAGGACGGCAATGTTACTGATTATGGTAAATTTGTTGTATCTCAAGTAACACCTGATTTGACAAAATTTTTATTAACAAAAGCATTAAATCCCGATTCAAATATCGTAGTAAATAGACAAGGAAATGGCGAATTTGATTTTACAGGAGTTGATGAAAGTTCTATTACTCTTCAATCTTTAGGCATTCCATTTAATGCAATGTCTTCAGAAGATGAAGCAAGAATCGTTGTAAAAAAATTGAAAAATGGACTTGCAGATATTCCTCAATCTCTTGTTGATGCTTTAAAAACTGTTTTAGAAACTAAATTCTCTGCAATTAAGGAAAATGATTATAAAGTTGCTGAAATGCTTCTATCAAGAACAGAATCTGGTCTTGGTTGGAGAATTGACGCTGCTAAAGATATTGCGTCAATTGGTTCTGTAAGAGAAGGTGTTGATAGCATGACAAAAGCTTGGGATGACGTTACTGATTTCTGGAAAAGATATAATGAAACAGTTTTAGCAGAAAACCCACATGCTTATACAACAGCTGAAATTACTGACTTATATGATTTATTCAAGGCAGAAAACCCTATCTTATATCAATATGATCCGTTAGATTCTTATGTTCCAGAAGAACATTCTGATGATGTAAGAACATCAATGGCTACTTTACTTGAAAAGAAAGCAGCTAATGATGGAAAGATTCCTTTTGATGATTTAACTGTTGCTGAAAAAACAGCATATGACAAAGTAAAAGCTAGACATCAAGAAAAGATAAATCAAGCATTAGAAGATGCAAAATATAAGAGTGATGCTGATGCAGAAAGAAAATTTTTAGAAGCAACTGGTATTACTGCACTTGCAAACTATAGTTATTTCTTCTCATTACTACCAAATATGTTTGCTCATAATGCAATTGAAGATGGTGGTACAAATGATAACTGGATGGCTCGACAATCTGAAAACCACCAATTAAGAGAAAAACTTGATAAAGGTTGGGATATTAGTGGTGACTATGGTGTTCCAAATACTCCAGGTTTCTTGTTCAATAGTCCAGCAGATGGTGTTGCAAATTCATATACTTTCGTTGGAAACCACGATAAACCAAGAGCTCTTCACGGTCTTGCATTAGATATGGGCTTGTTCCATTCTAAGTTTAAACCTGAAAACCCTAAGAATGAAGAACATGTAAAGATGGCTGAACTTCACAAATCAACTGCTAGAAAAGTTCTTCAACAACCATCATTGACAAACTTTGATGAAGTGAATTCAATGGCTGTAGCAATGGGTGCAAGATTGAGTGATGCATTTGCTCAAACTGTTACAGATAAAACTCAAAAAGCTGCAATTGATAAAGCTATTGCTCAATTGGCGTCAGGTTCTTATAAAGGTAAGGACTTTGATGCAACAGCATTTGGTACAAGACCATTTGAAGTTGCAATAAGAAGCGTATTAGAACAAGTAGCTTATAATGGTGTTTATGTAAGCAATGCTGAAAATGTTGAAGCGGAAACACTTAAAAATATTTTAGAACCTGCATTTGATAGATTCTATTCTATTTATAAGTTGTTGATTACATTGCCAGGTAGCCCAACAGATTTCGCTGGTGATAAAGTTGCTGCAACAGGTTATGAAACAAAATCTAAAAACTATTATCAACAAAACAGAAATGTTATTCATTGGGAATGGTTAAATGATTCAAGTGATAATAAATATTCATTTGTAAAAGATTTCTATAATCAAATGAATAAGATTTCTGAACTTAGAACAAAACCAGAATTGAGTGCATTAAATGATGGTGCTACAGTTACTCTTCCTGTGATTGCTTCTGCAAAAGATAAAGAAGGAAATGTTACTGCAACTTGGAATGATTGTACTGTTCAAGCAATGCTTAGATATAACGATGAAGGTTCTGTTGTATTAACATTACATAATCTTTCTGGTTCAAAAACAAAACTAGATAAGAAAATGGCTAGAACAGACCAAGCTTTATCTACAGATACTAGTATCTACAACAAAGTGATTTTAGCTCCTATCGGTGTAAATGCAAAACAAGGACTAAAACATGGCTTAAAGATTGGTACTACATTCAAAAACCAACGTACTGGTGATGATTCTACATATCGTATTGGTGCAATGACTGTTGATGGTAAAGAGTATTATTGCCTAAGAAGATATGATAAATCAGGCAAGGAACTTCCTGTTACAATCACACCTGATGATTTAAATACATTAATTCTTTATAAGAACTAATAGTTAAAATTCATAAAAATCCTTTTTCTTTGTAGTAATATTATAAGGAAAGAGGATTTTTGCTATGAAATTACATAATACATTTTCAAATTCAGTTGAAGAATTTACACCAATAAATGGTAATAAGGTAAGCATGTATGTTTGTGGACCTACAGTGTATGATTATCCGCACTTAGGACATGCAAGATGTTACATTACTTGGGATATGTTATATAGATATCTAAAATTTGCTGGTTATGATGTGACATATTGCAGAAATATTACCGATGTAGATGATAAAATCCTTAAAAAAGCAAAAGAAGAAAATACAACAGCAGAAGTTATTTCAAGAAGATATTATGATATTTTTGCTGATGCTATGCAAAAATTAAATGTTCTAAAACCCGATGTAGAACCATTTGCGACAAAAACATTAGGTGAGATGATTTCAATCGTTAAAGATTTGATTAAGAATGATTTTGCTTATGAAGTTGATGGTGATGTTTATTTTAGAGTTAAGAAATTCAAAGACTATGGTATGTTGAGTAAACAGCCAATTGATGATTTGGTTGCTGGTGCAAGAGTTGAAGCTTCATCAATAAAAGAGGATGTTTTGGATTTTGCACTTTGGAAAAGAGATGAAGAATTTGGATATCCAAGTCCTTGGGGAAAAGGTCGTCCTGGTTGGCACATCGAATGTAGTGCAATGAGTAGAAAACATCTTGGTAAAACTATTGATATTCACGCTGGCGGTGCTGATTTGATTTTCCCTCACCATGAGAACGAGATTGCTCAATCTGAATGTGCAAATGGTTGCAAGTTCGTTAATTATTGGTTGCATAATGGATTTGTGACTATCAATAAAGAAAAAATGTCTAAATCTTTAAAGAACTTTGTAACTATTGGCAGTTTATTAGAAAGTTATGACGCTAATACTTTAAGATTTTTCATTTTAACTAACCATTACAGAATGCCTGTTGAATTCTGTGATACAGCTTTAGATGGTGCTAAGGCTGGTTGGAAGAGAGTTCAAACAGCTGTTAATGAAGTTGTAAGATTTGTTGGAAAAGAGAATCTTCCAGACGTTTCTGGAACAGAAGAAATAAAAGCATTTAAAGAAGCTATGGATAATGATTTAAATACTTCTAAGGCTTTGGCTGTTATTTTTGATTCAACAACAAATGCAAATAAAGCTGTTGCGGATAAGGATAAAGCTAATGCAGAAAAATATGCTGCAATATTATTAACTTTGACTGATGTTATGGGCTTTAATAT
>CAZNLZ010000043.1:0-9148 GCA_964574225.1 uncultured Muribaculaceae bacterium
CAGCACCACCAATAGCACCTAAACCATCACCTTTTGGTGAATGTAATAAAACTAATATAATTAATAAAACTGCTGATATAATTTGAATAATCCAAACTGTTGTTAACATTTTTTATCCCTTTTTATTCCTATTTATGAAGTGAGTTTAACACAAACATAAGCTTTTGTGTAATTTCTTCATTTTTAGCACCTTTAATCAAAACTTTTTTTATTTTTGATTTTTCACCAGAAACAATTGATAATTTTGATTTATTAACATCAAATAAATCAGAACAAAATTCAATAAGTTCTTTATTCGCCCTATTTTCAATAGGTGGAGCAGAAATTTTTATACGAACATAATCGTCTGTATAATCAACAATCTTGCTAAATGATGAATTAGGAACAAGTTTTACACAAAAAATTATTCCATCTGTTGTATCTAATAAATAATTGGGCATAAATTAATTATACATCAACTAACGTATAAATATGGAAATTTTGACAAATAAAGTGTAAAATTATTCCATAACAGGAAAAAACAATGAACAAAGAAGATATATTTATTGGTTTGGAGAAAATACTCCGCGAACAAAACCGAAGCGAAGAAGATATAAAAGATATTTATAAAGCGTTTAAATTTGCCGAGAAATTACACGCAGGTCAATATCGTGTAAGCGAAGAACCATATATTATTCACCCTGTTGAAGTAACAAAAATATTAGCGACCTTAAAAGTTGATAAGAACACATTAATGGCGTCAATTCTGCACGATACCATTGAAGATACTGGAATTACAGAAGAACAACTAGGCGAAGAATTTGGAACAGATGTACTAAACCTAGTTTTAGGCGTAACGAAATTAGATAAGTATCAATTTAAATCAAAAGAAGAACGCCAAGCTGAAAGTTTTAGACGAATGTTTATTGCTATGGCAAAAGACATAAGAGTCATATTCTTAAAACTTGCCGATAGACTACATAACATGCGTACATTAAACTATATGGCGCCAAACAAACAAACTAGAATTGCTCAAGAAACATTAGATATTTTTGCACCATTAGCAAATAGATTAGGTCTTGGTAAATTAAGGGCAGAACTTGAAGATTTATCTCTTCGTTATATTAACCCTGAAAAATATTTTGAAATTGCGAAATTGGTTGCTCAAAAGAAAATTGAAAGAGAAAATACAGTAAAATTACTTATTGATGAAATTTCTGAAAGTTTAAAAAGAAATGAAATCAATGCAGAAATTACTGGTAGAGCAAAACACTATTACAGTATTTACAAAAAAATGCAAAGACTAAATGTTGCATTTAATGACTTATACGACATTACAGCAGTTCGTGTTATCGTTGATACAGAGCGTCAATGCTATGAAGTTCTTGGTATTATTCACTCATTATTCAAGCCTATCCCTGGTCGTTTTAAGGACTATATTGCGATGCCAAAAGGTAATGGTTATAAATCATTGCACACATCTGTAATTGGTCCAAAACAAAAACCACTTGAAGTTCAAATTAGAACAAAAGCCATGCACGAAGTTGCTGAATATGGTGTTGCAGCCCATTGGAAATACAAAGAATGTGGTTCAATAAAAGCAACATCAGAAGCTGACATTCAATTTTCTTGGATGCACCAAATGATAGAACTTGATAAAGAAGCTTCTAACGCAAATGATTTCGTAGAAAAAGTAAAATTAGACTTGTTTGGCAACCAAGTATTTGCTTTCACGCCAATGGGCGACATCATTGATTTACCATTAAATGCAACACCAATCGATTTTGCATTCAGAATCCACTCTGAAGTAGGCTATAAAACAACTGGTGTATTAATTAATGGTCGTATTGCACAACTAGACGCAAAACTAAAAAACGGCGATATTGTTGAATTGTTTACATCAAAAACAGGAACGCCAAAACTTCACTGGCTAAAATTCTGTGTTACAAAACAAGCACAATCAAGAATCAGGCAATGGTTCAAGAAACACAATAGAGAAGAACATATTGCCAACGGAAGAAATATGCTTGAACAAGAACTTACTAAAGCGATCTTTGATGAGCATATTAAAAGCGGTCATATTGCAGAAATTGCAAAAATGCTTAATTACATATCCATTGAAGATTTGTTTGCAGCAATTGGCAATGGTGAAACAACATTAAATAAAGTAACAAGTAAAATCAAAAAAACACAAGAAGAAGAACCTGAAACATTTGTTTCAAGCAAGAAAAAAAGTCATTATAAAGATGAAATTATTGGTCTTGAAGGAATGTTATACAGTTTTGCAAAATGCTGTTCTCCTGTTCCTGGCGAACACATCGTTGGCGTTGTAACTAGGGGCAAAGGCGTTTCTATCCACAGAATTGATTGTCCTTCATTAGATACTGTTCCAGAAGAACGTATAATGAAAATCAGTTGGAGAAACAACGAAACACCAAACAGAACATATGTAACATCAATTAGAATAAACTGTGTAAATAAAATGGGTATGTTTAAAGATATCCTTATTAAAGCAGCAGATTGTGGCATAAATATAACATACACAACAGCAAAAACAAACAAAGAAAAAGGTATCGGTATTATTGAACTTGGTGTTGAAGTTAATGGTATAGACAGCCTAAATGCTGTAATAACAGCATTCCAATCATTACCAGATGTTCATTCTGTAAAAAGAATACAAATGAACTCTAAAGTAAAAATGTCACCTGAACAAAAACAAAAAATGAAGCCAAGAAGCAAGAAATAAACTATTTTTTATAAAGTAGTTTCTCAAATTCCAGTAAGGCTTCAAGCCCAACAAGTTGTTCAAGAGCAGCTCTATTTTCAAGGAATTCTAGCTCTAATTTTGCCTTATTATCAACAGCATTACGATAATATGCATCTGCAACTAAAAGTTGCTCTTCTGTTTTATAAAGTCCAGAGTTATAACGTTCCATACGTTTTTTTAAATTTTTCTCTGTCATTTTTAACATATTATATGTTGTCATATAGTCAAAATATTGATCAACAACCTTCTTTTGCATATTATCAACTTTGGTAATAAGAACAATCATATCTGCATCTGTTACTTTTGTATATTTATAATTTAAATCTTTATCATTGTAAGATAAAGCATTCATAAAATGCCCACTAACAAGAGCAGCAGTAGCACTGAATGGGTCACCAAGACCTGCTCCTGCAATAGATGAAGCGGTTGATAAAGGTCTAATAATCTTTTTGATTATACTCTCATCTGGCTTATCGGCATCTGGATTAGATAGCTTATACAATGCAAACTTAATTGTTTCACTACGAAGAGCAGCACCAGCCCAAAGAATTTGCACATGTTCAAGCATTTCTTCTTTTTCAATCGTAAGAAGTTTTGAAATTTCATTTGATAAATCTTTCAAAGAACTATCTGCATAGGTTGAATTTTTAACATAAGACTTTTCATAAGAAGCTGTCTTTTCTGCTTTTCTATCAGTAATATCAGTAACTTTATATTCTTTTTCCAAATTATAAGTAAGTCCTAAACGATATGCAGGTTGTTTTGGGAACCTTAATTCATCTGCAAACGCAGAGTTAATACAAAGAAATATAAAAGATATTAATAAAATAGATTTTTTCATTATTTTTTTATTTTCTCCGTATTTATAAGTTCATTTTTTAATGCATATTGAGAAAGAATAAGACTATCAACAGCTTTTTTTCCAGCCAAACGTTCAAGCGCCATATAATATTTTTTAGCGTCTTGTTCTTGTTTATATTCTTGCAATTGCATTTCTTCATACAAAGCAGAGGAAATAGCAAGTTCCGTTAAAGACTCATTTTGCAAAGCATTAGCATAGTTTTTATTATATAAAATTATCCTTGCACGAGTATCTTTTAACTTATTTAATGCGCCTTTATATTGATAATATGAAGTAATTATCTTTTCTTGCAAATCTTCAATCGTACCAGCAAGCTGAATTAATTCAGTATCTGTAATCGGCGCATTTTGCCCTGCAGAAGCTTCTTTATTTAAGAAATTATTAGCTAGCCTACCTGCTGAAAAAGAAGCAGATTGCAACATCGTATTAGAACCAGTAAACATAGGGATAAAGCTTGCACCATAAATCAAAGAAGATAAACTTTTAGCCATAATAGAAGAATGTAATCTTCTTTGAGATTCTGGCGTATTTAATTTATTCATCGTGAATTTTATAAGCGCATTGTTATCTATAGTTGCACGCCAAAGGAGCTCAATATCTTTAATTTCTTCTTCCTTTTGAGCCTTAATTAATTCTTCAACAACATCTCTATCTTGAATAACAAGATTTTTATCTAAGACAGCTTTTGTTTCTTTTAACTTTAACTCGTTTTTCGAAGTAGGCTCAAGTCTAATAACCTCAGCAAACACAACATTAGACTGAATGAATAAACTAACCAAAAATAAAAATATAAAAGATTTGAAAAAACTATCTCTCACACTTTCTCCCCTTAATTATTTTATATCACACATATAGATGTGTTTCAAATTAAAAGTCTCTATGCCGCATTTCTCGTTGATGTTTCTTCATAACTGATTTAATGCCAACATCACCCGCCAATAGAAAACCTTTTCCGTACTTATTTTCAACCTTATCTATTATTTCCGAAAGTTTTTGACATTTTTCAACCTTATCATCTTTAAATAAAGTCAACTGTGTTTTTTCTGTATCACACAATGAAAAAGCTAACACCCCACTGGAACGATAAATAACATTCTTTTGATAAATTTTATCGAATAACTTGAATACTTTTTCAGTCAATAAAATTTCAGAATTTGTCATATTCTCAAGCTTTTCTTCTTGGAAAAACACCCTAAAGTCTTTTGTTCTTAGCATAACAGCAATACAATTTGTTTTTAAATTGTGTTCACGTAATTTTTTACAAGTATTATGAAGATGAAGCATAATCTCTGTTTTAATATATTCAACATCAGAAGAAAATTCAGGAAAAGCACGAGTTCGCTGAATAGATTTTGGTTTTTCAGCCTCACCTGTTAACGGAATCACACTTTCGCCAGAAAGCTCATATTTTAATTCCATCCCACGTTTTCCAAAGTTCATTTTATAGAAATTATCATCCTTTGATAAAATTTCATGAGCATAAAAAATACCAAACTTTCTTAAGCTTCTAGCAGTATTTTTACCAATACCCCAAATATCTTCTGTTTTTACATTCTCTAACTCTTGATAGATTGAATTTCTATCAATAACATAAAATCCATTTGTATTTTTTGCTTTATGCGTTGCAAGTTTTGCTAACATTTTAGTTGGGGCAAGCCCAACAGAAACACTCAATCCTATTTTACGAAATATATCTTCTTTTATTTTTGATACAAACTCCTGTTTTGAAAGATTAAAAATATTCTCGAAACCAGTAACATCTAAAAACGCCTCATTAATAGAATAAATATCAACTTTATCAGAATAACGATAAAGAAACTGCATTAACCTAGACGAAATATCTTGATACAGCGCAAAATCTGCACTTAAATAAACAACATCTTTAAACTGATTTTTAGCCATAAAATAAGGAATTCCCATTGGTATCCCCATTTTTTTTGCCTCATAAGAACGAGCAACAACACACCCATCGTTATTACTTAAGACACATACAGCACGACCTTTTAATGCTGGATTCATCATAATTTCACAGCTAGCAAAAAAGTTATTTCCATCAACGTGTACAATTGTTTTTTGTTTCATAATAGTCCTAAAAAAATAACAGCGGGCTAATCGGGAGGAATGACATGCCCGCTTATTTCGAAGAATAAAATTTATTTGAATAATTTATAATTTTCGTACTATACCTTGTGCAACACCAAAAATCGTTAATTGTTCCTTAGGATATAAATTCGGATAATTTAAATTTGCTGGTTCTAACCAAACCTTTCCTTGTTTGTTTCTATATGTTTTTAATGTATAACCACCATCAATATAAGCAATAACAATTTCACCATCTCGTGCAGAGTTTGTCTTTTTTACAATAACTTTGTCACCTTCATAAATTCCCAAATCAATCATAGAATCACCTGATACAGTAAAAAGGAATGTTGAAGGACTATTTATATCAAAGCTATCATCTAAAGATACTCTTTTTTCTACGTAATCTTCTGCCACAGAAGCAAAACCAGCCTTTACTGAAGAAGAAAATAAAATTGCACCAAACAATTCTTTGTTTATATAGAAATGTCCATTTTTTTCTTGGATAAGGTTTTCTTCTTTTAGCTTATTAAAATACTGCCAAACAGAGTTTTTATGTTTAAACCCAAACTCTTTTGCAATAGAATCAAAGCTAGGAAGCACCTCTTGACCATATAATTCTTTTAATTTTTCAAAGAATATTTTTTGTTTTTCTGTAAGCATATTTATATTATAGACACTTGTCTATAATTTGTCAATAATTAGATAGTTCCTACATTTCCTTCTAAGACAAAAGTATTTGTTTTCTTATCATACTTAGCTTTATTATATGTAATTTGTTTTTCATTATCATTAAGAATAAACTCAAACTGATGGTTTGCAGAAGAGACGTAAACACCCTCTGTTCCTTCTTCAATCGTAAGTTTAGATTTTATTTTTGGAACATTTTTATTATCAGAATCATGCATCCAAGAATCAACAAAACGCTCAGAGAAACTGGTTGATTTAAACCTACTATCAGTAAGTTCTGCATTTTCAATCAAATGTAAAATCTCATCAACATAACGTTTATCAGCATATTTAGCAACTAGCATCGCATCTGATAAAGATAATTCTTTTTTTGAATTAATATAATCATACAAAGGTACATGTTGTGCACCGAAATTAGAATATTTACCTGATGAAGGAACTATCGTATCTTTTTTTGTTTTAAAATAATTTAATTTTACGATTGCCCTAATTTTCTTTTCCAACAAATCATCATTAATTGGCACAGCCTCAAATGACCCTGTACTTCTTTCCGCTCTATAAACAGTTATTTCCCCATCAGTTTTAAATTGAGAAATATAAGAACTTAAAACATCAGGTTCTTTAAAATCATCACTACTTTCTACAAATGAAATAATCTGTGGATTTTTAGAAGTATTTGCTGCAAAACCTTTTTCTATCTCAACCAAAGCATTTTTATTTAAAACATTAATGCAAGATTTAGAATCGTAATCACCAAAGAATTTATCCATCAATATAGGAGAATTGATAGCATAGTTATAAGCTTCTTCATCTCTTTCATATAAATCAAGAAGCATATGGAAACAATAATCATAGTTTAAATCTTCAGAAATATGAGAACTTAGAGATTCCAATATCGGAAATTCATCAAGCTTTTTTGTGAATATTAATGATTGTGTTCCATCATTTGCATAATCAACAGTTTTATTTAAATATTCAAGCAAATAACTGGAACCTAATAAATACTGGTATTTATCTGGACTTTCCGTTTTTAATTTATTTAACGTAGGAACAACATATTCAGATATTCTAACATCAGAATTACTAATTACCTCACTAGCTGTTTTTGCCAGTTCTGGTTCATTATTTTTAAATACCAATTGACCAACTTGATAAGTGCTATATAAGAATGAACCATCAACTTTTTTCTCTAAAGCAGCGATTGCCAGTTCTGCTTGTTCCTTCGTCTTAACATGAGGCAAAACCCTATTTATTTCATAATCTACACCATAAATAAAACCACGACTTTTAATAAGATCTTCTATTTTAGATTTATCTTCTTCACTTGCAAGTGTTATTGTTTCAGAAGGTGTTGTTTGTTTAACAAACGGACTTTTAGAAAGAGCAAGTCCCTTTAAATATTGCGCACCTTTAAATGATAATGGTGCAACATTTTGAGGAACTGTTTCGGCCAACTTAACATTTTTAGAAAAAGTATCATTTTTGAATTGTATGTTATTTTCAAATGAAAATTCATTTACTTTAATCATTAAATTATTTCCCGCACTTACCATATAATAATAAAGATTTTTTATCCTAATTAATTTACATAAAAAAAGAATAGAAAATAGAAAATTTACAATTAGTATTGTATAATTGACTTGATACACAAAAAGGAGTTTATTATGGCAAAAGATTGTAGTTTCGATATTGTTTCAGAATTTGATAAACAAGAGCTTGTTAACGCTGTTGACCAAGTAAAAAGAGAATTAACAACTCGTTTTGACTTGAAAGGCTCTAATTCTGATGTTGTTTTAGACGCTGATAAGTCAATAACAATTACTACAAATGACGATATGAAATTAAGAAACATCTTAGATATTCTTCAATCAAAAATGATAAAAAGAGGATTGAGTATAAAAATTCTTGACGCGCAAACAATTGAAAATGCACTTGGAGGCAATGTTCGTCAAGTATTCAATCTAAAAAAAGGTTTAACACAAGAATTAGCAAAGAAAATCGTAGCAGATATTAAAAACACAAAACTAAAAGTTCAAGCATCTATTCAAGGCGAACAAGTTAGAGTATCTGGAAAAGATAAAGATGATTTGCAAGCAGTTATTAAAATGCTTAGAGGAAACGAAGACAATTACGAAGTTCCTCTTCAATTCCAAAATTATAGATAATGAACCTTTTATCATACTCATCGTTTTACTTAGTGTAGCTACAAAAGAACTAAAATGAAAAAATACTTTTCGAGTATATTATGTACATCATTGACCCTATTCATAGGGTCAATGAGCTGTGCAAACGGTGGATATACACAATCAATAAGGATGAACGGTAACAATGTTGAATATAATCACGTTGAGAATAAAGTACCTGATGAACCAAAAGAAACTGATACTGGTTCCGATAAAAAGTCAATACAATATTTTTCTGTAACCCCATATAACAATTATTGGCCAGCATATCAACAAGGTTATTGGAGACATTATCCAAGTACAAGCTACAATAGCCACTATTACTATGGAAAAGGTCCTATCGTTTATACATATTCAGCAACAGGAATAAAGACAGGTCCAGATGGAAGGGTTATAACACCATTGATGGAAAGAGATATGTATAATTATCATATGCCACCAGTTCCACCACCACACATCAATGTGAACCCAAGTTTTCACAGACCTCATAGACCACATCACAGATTCTAATAAAAAAAGAGAACCCACCGAAATGAGTTCTCTTTTTTGTAATATACATAAGAATTAGTATCTGTAGTGTGCGAACGC
>CAZNLZ010000044.1:0-9081 GCA_964574225.1 uncultured Muribaculaceae bacterium
TTTCTTGAATATACACAGGAATTTTTACACAATGAGATTGTTCTGAAATTGCTTTAAACATTGCTTGCTTAATCCACCAAGAAGCATATGTTGCAAAACGATACCCAAATTTCCAATTAAATTTATCTACAGCTACAATTAAACCAATATTACCCTCTTGTATTAAATCTACCATTGGCAGTTTACTTGTATGAATTACTTTTCTTGCAATAGTAACAACAAGTTTTAAATTTGCTTTAATAAGTTCTTGTTTAGCTTTTTCATCACCTTCTTTAGCTTTTTTAGCAAGCTCTTGCTCTCTTTCTAGTGATAAATTTTCATATTTAGAAATTACTCTAATATATTCACTAAGTTTTGAATCAGAAAATAAAGAAGTTTGTAAACCCATTTCAACATCAGAAACACAATTCATAACCATAATTAATACTCCAGCTTTATTAATACACACAAAATAACCCGCAGCAATATTGCACAGGAACACATCCTTAGTCATTAAAGGGAAAGAAAACCACTAAGCTTATTCAAGCTCAAATTTATTATATATCTTTTGTATATATTCAATATATCATTTTGGGTTTTCTTTTTCAATCCTTTTGTAAAGACATGTAAAGACAAATTTAAAATTTGAATGTTTTTTGTAATATCTCGTTACAAAGTCCATATTTGACGTAATTTATAATTACAATCATATTATGCTAATTAACTGTCCAAAAGCACGAAATAGAGAAGATTATCTTGTTCAAAAGTACAACGAACTCATTGCTTGTGGTGCAAAAAAAGAGAATATTCTAGTTGTCACATTAAATGCATATAAAAAGGTTCTTTTTCAAAACCGAGTTAAGAATGCAAATGTGTTTACTTTTCAAGGGCTTTGCTACAACGCTTTTTTAGAAAATAGAGAATACATTTCTAGTTTAATAAATGATTCTAATCCAGAAGTAAAACCAAACTTATGCGGGCTTGAAATATCACAATTTATATTTAAACAAAGCATTAAACAAGCAAATTTTAGCGACTACATTTCAAAAGTGAACCTTCTTCACCAACTATTTAGAAGATATTCATTAATTGTTCAAAACGACTTATCAAATAAAGAAATCATAGAACGCTCAAAAATATTAAAAGAATCATTTTATATTGACGCCCAAAAAGCAATTGACGATTACAAATTAAAGACAATTCAATACAAAAGTTTTGACTACTTACGCCAAATGGCAATATTGCCACTTATTTATAAAAATACTGACTATTTTAAAAATATTGAATACCTTTTAGTTGATGATGCTGATGAATTTTCTTATGCCTTTTGGAAATTTATTGATGCGATTATGCCACAACTAAAAGAATACTATATTGCTTATGACAAAGATGGCTCTAGTCGTTGTGGATATCTATGCGCATACAAATCAGGCATTGAAGATTTCAAAAATAATTACAACTCAAAAGAAATTGCCATTGATTCAAAACTAACATTCGAAAAAGAAGCAGAGGATTTCTACCAAAATTTAAAAAAAGGCGAAAAAACAAAACTAATAAATATAGGTTCATATTCAAGCGTTAGACGATTAGATATGATAAGAAAAGTTGTTGAGGATGTAAAATCACTAACAAATGCAGGAGTTAAAGCAAATGAAATTGCAATAATCAGCCCTCTAATTGATAATGTTCTTTCTCAATCACTTTCTCAAATTGATTTTCAAATTATTTCTGGCAATGAAAAGCTTGCGGACATAGATACAATAAAATACATATTAACCATTCTTAAAATTGCAAACAATATTGATATAGAGGAATATGAGCTAAAACATCTTTTTATCAAGTTATTAAAAATTCCTTTCAAAAAATGCTACGAAGTAATCAAGCTAAAAAGGTTAAATCCAGATACAATAGAAAATGAAAATTATACAAAATTTATCAGCATACTAAATTCGTTAAAAACAAGAAAATATAAACTAAGCGAACAAGTTAAAATCATATATGAAAACCTCATACGAGAAGACTCAAAGAAATACGAATTCTTATTGAAAGAAGCGCTTAGCTTCGAACAAGCTTTTAATGGGCGAATAGATAATATATTAGAACAATTTATAATTCAAATAGAAAACAGCGTTATTAGCGAAAATCCAGCAGAAACCATATCGATAAATAACAATGCTGTTATTGTTGGAACACCACAAAAAATAATTGATTTTTCTCTAAACACAAAGTATCAATTTTGGCTTGATATTTCTAATTGCGAGTGGTTAAAAGAGGACAAAGGCACACTTTATAATGCTTGGGTTTTCAACCGTGATTGGCTCAAAGAAGAATTTACACTTGAAGATAATATTTCATTAACAAGAGATAAAGCTGCAAGAATTGTGCGAAAGTTAATGTTTTGTGCAGATAAACAGCTAAAACTTTATTCAAGCTTATATGACAATGAAGGAAACGAAAACTTTGGCGGATTAAATGAGTTTATTGAAATAAAAAAGGAAGAAGAAAAACAACCTTTAAAAATCATTCCTAGATATGACCAAAAACCTGTTTTAGATTATAAAAACGGGGGGATGGGTATTATGGCTGTACCTGGGGCTGGAAAAACAACAATACTTTTAGCTTTAATAACCAAATTAATTCAAGAAGGAACAAAGCCAGAAAATATCTTTGTCCTAACATATATGGAATCCGCTGCAAAAAATTTCAAAGAAAGAATTAAAGCTGCATTGCCAGATACAATTGATACACCAAATATTTCAACTATTCACGGATTAGCACTTAGAATTATCAAAGAAAACGCAAACTACACAAAAGTTGGCTTAGATTCTAATTTTGAGATTTGTGATGATAGTGCAAAAGAAAGACTTATTAAAGGACTATTGCAAGATGAAGAAAAGTTTGATAACTACTTGAGATGTCTATCAATAGTGAAACTTTCTGGCGAAGAAAATTTAGATTCAAAACACAAAGAAATACAAGACTTCTTTAAATTTTACAAACAATATAATTCAACTCTAAAAGAAAATAATCTTATAGACTATGACGATATGCTTTACTATGCCGTAAAGATATTAAATGAAGACAAAGAAGTTCTAAAATATTATCAAAATATTTGTAAGTACATAATAGAAGATGAAGCACAAGATTCTAGCGCAATCCAACAAAAATTGATTCATCTTTTAAGCGGGAAGCACAATAATTTAGTACGCTGCGGAGATATCAACCAAGCAATAACTACGACCTTTACAAATAGCGACACAGAAGGTTTTAAAAATTTTTTAGATAAAAACAAAAAAGTAGAAATGACATCATCACAAAGATGTGCAAAACCAATTTATGAATTAGCAAATAAACTAATACGCAAAACGCTAAAAGAAGATACCCTAAAACCAGCATTTTACGAAATAGAAATGCAAGGAACTGATAGAAATCCACAAGCAGAAGAAAAACCCTCTTTTCGATTTTTTGACGATGAAACAACAGAGAAAAATTATATTCTTGAAAAAATTAGAGAGATACAAAAGAACGTACCGAACGCTTCAATTGCAATTCTTCTAAGACTAAATTCTCAAGTTAATGAATATAACGAATTTTTCCTAACAAACGGAATTAAAACATCCGTTAGAACAGACTACTTATCGCAAAAGAAAATTTTCAAACTTATTTTTTCAATGTTAAAAATAATTCAATCACCATTAAACAATAAACTTATAGCAGATTTAGCAAAAAACTACACAAGCAATGAAGATATTGAATTTATAAATAATTTAAAAGAGCCATTTATTAAAATATCAGCAGACGATTTAACAAGCGAAGGACTCCTTCAATTATATTGGGATATTGATTATTGGTTAAATCAAGCAACAACATCTCAAGAAGATTTATCTCGTAAAATTGGATTGTATTATTCTAAAAATTCAAGTGATGAAGCAAATACATATCTGATTTCTACAATAATAAAGAGGTTAAACAGCAAAGAAAATGAACTTATTAACCAACTTGAATACATTTCAAACAAGCCACTAAGTTCATACAAATTTTTTGATGAAGATATTATAGAAAATACAAACCAAGTAAACATAATGACAATGCACAAATCAAAAGGTGATGAGTTTGATTATGTATTTATTCCTCAACTAAATGAAGACAACTATCCTTTAAACCTAGAGAATATAAAATTAAAAAGTGGTGGACACTTTGTTCAAACAATAAAAGCATTAATTGAAGGCAACAAAATAAAAACACCAGAAATACTAAAAAAAGAACAAATATATGAAACTTTAAGACTACTATATGTTGGTATAACAAGGGCAAAGAAATACCTATTAATAACTAGCGCAAAGAAAAACAAACGAAATAAACCAATAAAAACAAATGAGTTAATTGAAAAACTTTTTCTTGAAAAAAAATAAAATTTGTTTTAATAATGTTTTACATTAGCGTGAATTTACAAAAATAAAATGCTATAATGGTAGTAATTAATTTTGTTTATTAAACTTTTTATTATATAAGAAATTGAATATTTAAAGGAAAGGATTTCATGACGTTTACACACGGAACTCTTGAAAATGAAATACTGAATGCTGTTTGGTCTATGGAAGAAAACGGCATAAGCTCTAAAAATATCTCTGTAAGTGAAGTATTATCAGAAATCAATAATACTGGCAATATTAGAGCATATACAACGGTTAAAACCGTAATGGATAGATTAGTTGATAAAAACCTTTTAAAAAGACAAAAAAGCGGGAAAAAATTCTGTTATAAGTCTGTTGAATCAAGAGAAGCTATGGCTGCAACAGCAATAAATAAGCTTGCAAACCAGTTCTTTAATAACGATATTCGTTCTTTAATGAAGGCTCTTGAAAAGCAATGCGCAAGCGTGTAGTTGAAGATTATAAAGCTATTCGTAAAAAAGTCTCAAAATTGTATATTGCAGTTTTAACTAAAAGGCTGCCAGTTCGTGATGCTTTAGCAAGATTCCCTCGTGATTGTGATGACAAAACAATCATTGCAGCTTGGCATGCGCTTTGTCATCTCGAAGCAGATGAAGAACTAAGATTAAAAGATAAAATGTATCGCAAAGAGCAAGACGAATACATAGAATACATTGCATTTACACTTGAAAAAGGCGAGGCATTACCTTCTAATATTGTTGACGCATATTCACCATATTATTCTGAAGCGCTCATGCCTGCAGGCAAAAGTGTAAAAGGAGTATTAAATAAGCTCAAAAAATTCCTCTGTGACTAATATTCACACTATATAGAGTATTCCTTTTCATATCTAAATTTGATACAATTTTAGAAAATTATGAGGAGATGAATATGAGGAAATTAACCTACATTGGGCACAGCGCTTTTTTTATTGAAAAAGACTGGGAAGGCATTTTAATTGACCCTTTTATTACAGGTAACCCAAACGCAAATTTCGACTATAAGAAGAAAAGAATTTCTCATATTTTTGTGACTCATGCACATTTAGACCATCTTGGTGACGCTATTGCTATTTCGAAACATACAGGTGCACCAATCATTGCACCTTTTGAACTTGCGAATTATTGTATTGACAAAGGAGCAAAAGCTATTGGTATTAATCCTGGTGCAAATTTAAAATTTAATTGGGGTAGTGCAAGAGTTGTAAACGCAATCCATTCTAGTTCTAACTCAGATTTACCATACGGTGGAACACCAGTTGGCTACATTTTTGATATCGATGGAACTACAATTTATCACGCAGGGGATACAGCACTTTCTTCTGATTTTAAATTAATTGGTGAATTATATAATCCATACTACGCATTATTGCCAATAGGCGGACATTACACAATGGAAATAGAGGAAGCCGCAATTGCCGCAAAAATGTTATATGCAATGGAAGTTATTCCAATGCATTACAACACATTCCCACCAATAAAAGTTGATGTAACTAAATTTGTGGATTTATTGGAAGCGCAAGGACAAAAATGCTTACCACTAAAGGCAAATGAATATGTTGAGCTATAACCCAGAAAAACCATTAATTGCATTTGTTGTACCTACTGGAATTGGAGCAAGCATTGGCGGTTATGCAGGTGATGCGTCTTTGTATGCAAAATTATTTGCAAAAGATTTCAATGTTATAGTAAATCCAAATGTTGTAAATGCAGCTTGTTTTTCAGGAATAACAGAGAATATGCTTTACACAGAAGGCTGGACTTTAACCCAGTTTATAAAAGGCAATATCAATTTAATCCCCTCAAAAAATAACAAAATTGGAATTATTTTTGACAAGGGAATTTCTCAAGGCATTATAAATGTTCATTTAAATACAATGAACGCAGTCAAAACAGTTTATGGTATTGAAGTTGAAGCATATGAAATAACAGACGAACCTTGCGAAGTAAAATTTTTTAATACAGAAAGTGGCATTTCTTCTGGCTGTGTAATGAATAATGAAACTTTGCTTCGCGCAGGCAAAAAACTTATTGAAAAAGGAGTTGATGTTATCGCCGTTGTTTGCAAATTTGAAGAACCACCAGAAGATAATTACAAAGACGGAGAAGGCGTTGATATTGTTGGCGGAATAGAAGCCGTTATTTCTCACTATTTAACAAGAGAACTTAAAATCCCAGTTGTTCACGCACCAGCATTTGAGAATATAACAATAACAAAAGAAATAGTTGATTCCAAAGCAGCAGCAGAATATATCACACCAACATTTTTACCTTGTTTACTTGTTGCACTAAAACAAGCACCGTTATTTTCACAACAAAAAGTGGAACAGTATATAAATATAAAAGACTTAAAAGCACTTATTATGCCTTATAATTCGCTGGGTTCAGAAATTGTAGATGAAGCATTAAAAAGAAAAATAAAAGTCTTTGCAGTAAAAGAAAACAACTCAGTACTAAATATTACAAAAGAGGTATTGAGAAAAAATGATATAATAGAAATAGAAACATACGAAAAATGTTATCAATATTTAAAGGAAATAAAATGAAAAAGAATAAACGTGGATTTACACTTGCAGAAGTTTTAATTTGTATGGTTGTACTTGGAATCATCATGGCAATTTCTGTTGGCACAATAAAAATTATTCGTGCTTCATATAGTTCACTTGCATATTTTGAATACAAAAACATTCAAAGATTTGCCGGCGAAATGATTGCAGGAAGAACAATGCAGGTATTAAAAGATAAAACAGGAAAATCTATTACACCTACAATAATGAAGCAAACAAAAGCTGGTCATTATATTACACTTATAACAGATATAAACTCTGATTTTTGCCAACAAATTACTGGTCTTTCAAATGCTATTGGCGAAGTAAGCTGTTCAAACTTGCCTGAAGTCACAATGCAAGAGTGGAACAAAAGATCCGAACCAACTTTAATAATTGATGAAAAAACGACACCTAACCTATACAACAATCCTACTTTTATATCAAACAGTGGTCGCAGATATTACATAAGCAAAAGGGTCATTTCGCGAAATGAAGATAAAAACAAAGACCCTGATACAATAATCAATTATGCCGATACTCGTATTGTTGCAGACGAATATGGTTATCGTATTATTGCTGTTGATTTAAATGGGACACAAGCCCCAAACACATCAATTTATGATGGACGAAAAGTACCAGATATAGTAAACTTCATGATTTTAGATAATGGCGAAGTTTTCCCTCTTGGTGTTGCCGCAGATAATATAAAAATGGATGATGGAAGAGTTGTTCTATACTTGAATTCGAAAGTAAAAGGATATTATTTCAAATACGATGAATCAAGAAAAGATACTGTTCCAAAAGACTGCGCTACTGATGCAAAAACAGGCAAAGATAGATGCAACTTTGGCGTTGTTTATGTACCAAACAAAAATTCTCCAGGAGCTGGAGGAAAAGAAAATTTCTTCTTCTCATATAGAGAAGCATACTGTAGCATCTTAGGACAAAGAGATCCTTTATACAAAGTGTATTGCAAATACGAATTAGTGCAGGAGCTATGTCCACCAACAGCAAACGATAAGCAATTTGACCTTTGCCGTGTTGACAATATAAAACCAGTATTTAGATATAATTTCTAAAAATTTGTAAAATATTCAAATAAAAATATCAAAAAACTTTATGCCCGAATTTATAATAAGTAAGTATTATGAATTCGGGTGTTTTATATGAAAGTAGTGCCTATCGAAACAGCATCAGGTCTTATTAAAAAGCCTACAGATAGAAGACAATCTGTTGAAAATGCTGAATTAAGAATAGCTTTAGAACAAGCAGTTGAAGTTGCTGGTTTAAATCTATCAGAAAAATTAGCATTAAATAAGGAATTTTTCCCAAAAGGAGATGGATTTAAAATCACTCCACTAGATCAAGATGTTATTGAAATAACAACTTACTATAAAAAAGATGAAGCAGAATTTGATGATTTCGCTGAAGAAGCGATGAAAATAGCTATTGATAGTGGCAATGGATTAATAAGAGAAACTGTAAAACCTTCGAAAAAAGGTAATTTCCAAACAAACCTAGACAATGCTCTTGCAAAATTATATGACGTATTAAAAAGTTCAAGATAAAAGAGAGATAAATCAGGAAGAGAAAACTAAAAGCCGCCCATTTAGAGCGGCTTTTCTTTTATTAATCTTTATCTGTTATAGCATTATAACAATCTTCGCAAATTGTTTCGTAGCCCTCGATAGCACCTAATGGTCTGTATTTCCAGCAACGTTCACATTTCTCGCCTTGTGCTTTTGTTACATAAACTGTATAACCTTCTTCTGAATATTCGTTCATAACATCAGCTGGTTTTTCTGTTACAACAAATGCTTGTGATGTGATAAATATATTGCAAAGTTCTTTTTCATATTTCTTTAATAGCTCTGCTTTTTCAGAAATGATATAAACAGCTGTTTCTAAAGAGCTACCGATTTTCTTATCAGCTCTTAATGGTTCAATTGCCTTTGTTGCAATTTCACGAGCTTTTAGGATTTGAGTAAACTCTTCTTCTAACGCTTCATTTTTCCATTCTGGTTTATATTCTGGCCAATCAGAAAGAAGAATACTTTCTAATCCACCTTTTTGTGCTTCTGGAGTGTTAAACCAAATATCTTCTGCTTGGTGAGGCATTAC
>CAZNLZ010000045.1:0-9057 GCA_964574225.1 uncultured Muribaculaceae bacterium
AGTGGAGATTTTTAATGACAGTATCAATCGCAGTTACAGGTAAAAGTGGAACAGGGAAAACAACAATTGTTAAAGCTTTATGGCGTGTTTTAAGACAAAAACACCCTGATAAATCCATTCTGCTTTTTGACAACGATTTAACAGCTGAACTAGGTCATAGCTTTGGTAAAGATATTCGCCAAACAATATATGGTATTAGAAGCGGAAAACACGAATATAAAACTGGTATTCCAGAAAACATGAGCAAACAAGAATTTATCGAGTGGGCACTAGAAGATATTTTAGAACCGCTTGATGATAATACTGACATCATTGTTTCTTGGTTAATAGGCTCAAAAGATTGCAGATGCCCAATTACAAAACAAATTAATGATTCATTGGCAAAGCTAATTTCAAGATATGATTATGTAATTTTTGATTGTGAGTTTGACTTGAAATATCTTCATCAATTAGTTGATATTCCGATAGATGTAACGCTTGTTATAGCAAGACCAAATGAAGCTTCAATCCACCTTGCAAAACGAATTGAAGAATATAGCGCAAAATATGCAGCAGGCGAACAACTTGGCGTTATTTTAAATAAAGTAAATAAGCAAGAAATTGAACCATTACTAGAAATGTTAAACAAATATGATTTAACAACACTGGGAACAATTCCAAAAGATGATGAGTTAAAATACAATAGAATTTCAAAAGATTCTTTAATTGTTGAAACTGCAGTTGAACAGCTTTATTATAGATTAAATATCCCACAAAGCGAGGAACTGTAATGACAACTATTTTAGACGGCAAAAAGTTAGCAAAAAAAATAACAGAAAATATAAAAAAACAAGTTGAAAACCTTGAAAAAAAACCTAAACTTGCCGTTATTTTAGTGGGAAACAATCCAGCTAGTGAAATATATGTTAGAAACAAACAAAAAAAAGCATTAGAATTAGGATTTGACTCTGTTGTTATACCACTTCCAGAAGATATTTCAGAAGAAAATTTACTAGAACACATCTACATTCTAAATGAAGATACAAGTATCAATGCAATTCTGGTTCAATTGCCACTACCATCGCACATAAACAAGCAACGAATATTAGAAGCGATTGAGCCAATAAAAGATGTTGATGGTTTCACTTCGTATAACTTTGGTCGTTTAGCATTAGGCTACAAGCCATACGCAATCCCTTGCACACCAAAGGGAATTATCAGAATTCTTGATGAATACAACATTGAACTTGAAGGAAAGAAAGTGCTTGTTATTGGTCGTTCAAACATCGTTGGAAAGCCTATCTCTCTGCTTTTACAATCAAGAAATGCGACTGTAACAATGGCGCACAGTAAAACTAAAAACATTGAAGAACTTGTTTTAACTTCAGATATCATCATTTCGGCAGTTGGAAAACCGAATATGATTTCTAAAGTGTCAGAGAACGCAATAATTATAGATGTAGGAATAAACAGAACGGAAGACGGCTTAAAAGGTGATGTTAATTTTGATACAGCTTCATCAATTGCAGAGTATATTACACCTGTCCCAGGTGGAATTGGACCTATGACAATTGCGATGTTAATGGAAAACACTTTAGAATTATATAAACTTCAACAAAATTTGATTTTATAAACAAAAAAAAGCTCCATTTAATGGAGCAACACTTTTTTTCGGGTTAGGTTAGGTATAAAATCTTTTAATTATTTATGTCTTACATATATATAAAGTATATACTCGATTAAAAATTGCGTTTTACTTTATTTCTCGTTACATTACTTAACATTGCCAATTTTAAAGAGATTTCAACAAATCGTGAAAAAGCTCTCTATTATAATAATTATTGGCAATTATTGTTTTTATTTTGTTAACAATTGTTTAACAAAAAACTCTGCTCATGTTTAGAAAAGGAAGCAAGCTGGCATATATATAGTAGTTATGCGAGATGGTTCTCTTTTATTCTCCCCCCGAAAGTAATAACAAAGTCAGGATAAGAAATGATTTTAGAGTACAAAGTTAACGATTTACACGTTCAAGCTGCATGGTTAAAAACCCTCTATGATTTGGTCGAAGAATTAAACTGCAAATGCCAAACATACATCGACGAATCATACAACCGCACAAACAAGAACTTTGATCGCATGCGCACAATAAAGATTTACGGCTCTGATACAATGTTAGGCTGGTTCAAGCTTCGTATGGAAAGATATACTCATTTTATCTTCAACTTTAACGAACAACCTGACATTAAGAGCGGTTTTGTAGAATAGTTGAATATTAATACAAAAGTTTGTTCAGTTTTAAAATTAAGTTACCGTTTATCGGTAACTTTTTTATTGTTCCGGAATTGCCTCAAAGGCAATTATATGGTCGTCACAAATGCAAAGACTTTCTCTATATTCACCATCTTTGCATCCTTGCATAAAATTCATCGTCACATTTTCAAGACAAACAATATCTTCATCCTCAAAATCTTCAACAAGACAACCAACCGCACAAAAACGATTAGTACAAATCCTTACTTTTTTTGTACATTTTTTCTTTAAAGCATTAATCAACGATTTTTTCTTATTACGCATAAAAATACTCCTTTTTACAGGAGCATTTTACCGTTATTTATTAATCTTTTAAATTAGCAACATATTGGAAATATGGGTTATTTTTATATTTTGAAGCTATTTCTATTAATTTTTCTTTTGTTATGTAACCCATTCTATATGCAATTTCTTCCAAACAAGCTATTTTAATGCCTTGATTATCTTCAATTGTTTTTATAAATTGAGAAGCTTGAAGCAAAGATGAATGTGTTCCTGTATCAAGCCAAGCAAAGCCTCTAGCTAAAAGTTCTACTTTAACATTATTTTTTGTTAAATAAGTATTATTTAAATCTGTAATTTCAAGTTCACCACGAGCTGATGGTTTTTGGTCTTTTACATATTCAACAACATTATTATCATAGAAATACAAACCAGTAACTGCATAATCTGATTTTGGATTTTGTGGTTTTTCCTCGATAGATACTACTTTGTTATCTTTATCAAACTCAACAACACCAAATCTTTGAGGATCTTTTACTTGGTATGCAAATAATGTCGCTCCACCTTGTTTTTCTGTTCTTTCAACAGCTTCTTTTAACGTTGTAGAGAAGTTTGGACCATAGAAAATATTATCGCCAAGAATCAAAGCAACACTGTCATTTCCAATGAAATCTTTTCCCAAAATAAAAGCTTGTGCCAAACCATCAGGGCTTGGTTGTTCTACATAAGAAAACTCAACTCCAAATTGACTGCCATCACCTAATAACTTTTTAAAATTAGGTAAATCTTGAGGAGTAGAAATTATCAAAATTTCTTTAATTCCAGCAAGCATTAAAACAGAAATAGGGTGATAAATCATAGGTTTATCGTAAATAGGCAACAACTGTTTAGATACAGCAATTGTTGAAGGATATAATCTTGTACCGGCTCCGCCTGCTAATACAATACCTTTCATTATTCACACCTCAATTCTAAATATTCTTTTAGAGCTACTTCCCAATTTCTGCAAAGTTTATTGTTTTCCATAATACTATTTTTAGGGCGTTTAGCTGGTCTTGGAAATTCATCTGTTGTACATGGTTTTAAGTTAACATCAAACCCGCATAGTTCAAATATTTTCTTTGCAAAACCATACCAACTTGTATGCCCGCTACCACAAACCTGATAAATACCATAAGGCATTTCTTCAAGAAGAATCTGAACAATTCCATTTGCTAGTTCAACAGTCCAAGTTGGGCAACCCACTTGGTCATCTACAACTTTTAATTCTTCTTTATCTTTTAAACTAATCATTGTTTCAACAAAGTTTTTACCATGATGACCATATAACCAGCTTGTTCTTGTAATGTAGTATTTTTCACAAGTTTGAACAGCTTTTTCACCTTCACACTTTGTCTCACCATATACGCTCATTGGATTTGTTTTGTCTGTTGGAAGATATTTACCTTCTTTTGTTCCATCAAAAACATAATCTGTTGAAATATAAACTAAAGTAATATCTAAAGCCTTACAAACTTTCGCAAGATTTTCAGTACCTAAAACATTTATTTTATGTGCAGTTTCTCTATCTTCTTCTGCCTTATCAACATTTGTATATGCTGCACAATGAATAACGTAATCTGGTTTTTCTTCTGATAAAACTTTTTCAACACATTTTATATCAGTAATATCAAGATTATGAATATCTGTTTCAACAACATCAAAATCTTCATCTTCCAAGATTGGGCATAAATCTTGCCCGAGCATACCATTTGCGCCAGTTACTAATACTTTCATTATTAAAGCGCTCCTGCTTTTTTATCTTCAATACTCTTCATCCAAGCTTGGTTTTTCAAATACCAATCAATTGTAATTTTAATACCTTCCTCAAATGTTAAAGATGGTTCCCAACCAAGTTCTGATTGAATTTTATCATTGCTGATAGCATATCTTCTATCGTG
This sequence comes from uncultured Muribaculaceae bacterium, assembly GCA_964574225.1. Classification (GTDB taxonomy): domain Bacteria; phylum Cyanobacteriota; class Vampirovibrionia; order Gastranaerophilales; family Gastranaerophilaceae; genus Avigastranaerophilus. The sequence goes on from CAZNLZ010000045.1 coordinate 4,455, forward strand.
ACCAAGTCTATCTTTAACATATTCAATAGAAGAATCGTCTTTACCCATAGCTTCAAGAATTAAGCGAGTAATTTCCATATTTGTTTTTTCGTTGTGTCCGCCAATGTTATAAACTTCACCTACACGACCTTTGTGTAATACTGTATCAATAGCAGCACAGTGGTCATATACATATAACCAATCACGAACATTTAAACCATCGCCATAAACAGGAACTTTCTTGCCTTTCAATAATTGAGAAATAAAGAAAGGAATTAATTTTTCTGGATATTGATATGGTCCATAGTTGTTAGAACATCTTGTTGTTAAAACAGGCATTTTATATGTTTCGTGGTATGCACGAACTAACATATCTGCACTCGCTTTAGATGCAGAATATGGGCTATTTGGGGCAAGCGGTGTTGTTTCATAGAAATAACCTGTTTTGCCAAGTGTTCCATAAACTTCATCAGTTGATACTTGTAGGTATCTATCTACACCTAATTCTTTTGCATTTTGCAATAAGTTTAAAGTACCTTGAACGTTAGTTTCAATAAAAATTTCAGGACCTGTAATAGAACGGTCAACGTGGCTTTCTGCTGCAAAGTTAACAACACAATCAACCTCTGCAATTAAATCACGAACTAATTTTTTATCACAAATATTGCCGTGAACAAAAGTATAATTTTTGTTGTCTTTAACATCATCAAGATTTTCTATATTCCCTGCATAAGTTAAAGCATCTAAATTAATCACTTTGTAATCGCTGTATTTGTTTAAAATATGTCTTACAAAACAGCTACCAATAAACCCTGCACCGCCTGTTACTAAAATTTTCATTTATTAATCCTTTATCTCTTTAAGTCTTGGTTGAATTTTATCTTTTTCACTAAGTATTGGCTCAAAATCAATACCCCATTCTATGCCAATATCTGGGTCATTCCATAGAACACCTCTGTCATGTTCTTTAGAAAACTCGTTAGATGCTTTATACAATAGCTCTGCTTCATCACTTAGTACAGCAAAACCATGCGCAAAACCTTCTGGAATATAAAGCATATGTTTGTTTTCTTCAGTAAGCTTTTCACCTACCCATTGTCCAAATGTTGGTGAATTTTTTCTAATATCAACAGCAACATCAAAAATTTCACCTCTTACACATCTAACAAGCTTTGCTTGTCCTTTTGGTGCTGCTTGATAATGAAGGCCTCTTAAAACTCCTCTTGTTGATTTTGAATGATTGTCTTGATTGAACTCTACATCAATTCCGTTTGCATAAAATTCTGACTTTTTATAGCCCTCCATAAAAAAGCCTCTATCATCATTAAAGACCTTCGGAATGACCAATATCACATCAGAAATTTTTAATCTTTTAAATTCAAATGGCATATACCCTCTACCTCTCATTTAATTATACTAAAAAATCTGAAAAATAGAAGCTTATATGTCAATTAGTTAATTTCAAACAAAATATTGGTAAATTCTATATCATCAAAATCAATATCTGACGTCTTGTATAAATTTCGACCAGTTTTGATAGTTAGATTATTATTTGCATTTTGTTTTATCAATCCAAACGGAATTTTAATTTTTTGATTATCTCCATTAATTTTTATTTCCGCAATCTTGTTTCCATTAAAGAATATTTCTGGAGCGCTTGAATGAGCAGTTAAAACTTTTGATTGTCCTAACCTTTGCGCTTGAATTGTATCTATACCTATTATTGAGCCAATAATCAAAAATAACTCCTGACCAGCATTAATAAGTTTCAATTTAAAATCTTTTGAATAAAAGGCTCCAGAAGAAGTTATACTAAAATCATCAGCGTTTGCACTTCTTGGCGAAAACGAATTATCCCCAATATGTATCATATCTGTATCAACAACAATATCGTAAGGTGTAGTTTTTTCAATGGCAACTTGAATAGGTTTAATTCCGCCATCATTTATAGTCATAGAATACGGTTTAAATCCTGATTTTTCCAAAGACATAATTGTTGGCGAATTAAATTTGGTACCAAGTTTAAATGTTCCATCCTTTCTTGTTTTCGTTTGAAAATTTTGAGAAGGAATTTTAATTATAACCCCTTCTATAGGAACATTATTTTCTGCATCAATAACTTGATTTACATCCTTTTTTAACTCTTTTGATATTTCACCGGTTATAACTTTTGAAAAAGAAGGCAATCCAATAAACATTAATATAAGTATAAATAGGTTTTTCATAGCACTAATAAGTCTAAAAAAACTAATAAAAATTGATAATACACAACTGTATTAAACCAATTATATAAATTTTTTATTAAGAAAATTAAAGAAAATTTAACAAATTGATAATAGTTATTGATTTTTTATTAAACATGGTGCATAATGAAATCAAAGAAAGTGATAATGGATATCAATTTATGAATTATTCAAGACAAAGAGAAATCATATTAGATACTCTAACAAGGAATGCGGTTCATCCAACAGCTGAAAAGTTATTCCAAATTATAAAAGATGAAAATCCAGATACAAACATTGGCATAGCAACAGTTTATCGAAACCTAAGAAAACTAGCTGATATGGGTGTTATAAAAAGAATAGAAGGGTTAGAAGATGCAGAACACTTCGACCATAACACCCATACGCACTATCATTTTATGTGTGAAAAATGCAAAAAAGTTTATGATATTGAAGCAGACGTTGCACCAAGTTTGATAGAAAACACACAAAAACAAACTGGATTTATCATAAATGGTTATGATATTGTCTATCACGGGATTTGCAAAGATTGTCAGCATGACTGATTAAATCAAAAAGAAAAATTGTTATTTTAAATTAGTAAACAAAAAGGAGATATTAAAATGGAAAACTATATTTGCACAGTATGTCACTATGTATATGAACCAGCAGAAAATGGGAATGTACCTTTCGCTGAACTTCCAGAAGACTACATTTGCCCACTTTGCGGTGTTGGCAAAGAATTATTTGAAGTTCAAGAGTAAATATAAAAGCGGAATGTTTTCATTCCGCTTATTAGTTAGATTATAGGTGGTTTTATGAAATTTAAAGAAATTAAGAAAAATATTTTATATGCAGGAATGAACGATGAGGATAGATTAATTTTTGATGAATTAATTCCTCTAGATCATGGAACAAGTTACAACTCTTATATTGTAGTAGGTAGCGAAAAGGTTACAGTTATTGATACAATGTACCCTAAATTCACAAAAGAATATTTAAAATCTTTTGATGAAAATGGAATTACAAAGGTTGACTATATTATTGCAAATCACGGAGAACAAGACCATTCTGGAAGCTTACCAGCAATGCTTGAAAAATTTCCGGAGGCAATAGTCGTTACAAATGCAGTTTGCGCGAACAACCTAAAAGAAATGCTTTTAATACCTGCAGATAAAATTAAAATCATCAAACACGATGAGGAGTTATCTTTAGGTGATAAAACCTTACAATTCAAAATAGCACCTGGCGTTCATTGGCCAGATACAATGTTCACATATATAAAAGAAGATAATGTGATTTGCACTTGTGACTTTTTAGGCGCACACTACATTTTTGATGATGTTTTTGCTGTTCCATCTGATGATTTAGAAAGAAGTGCAAAAAAATATTATGCAGAAATTATGATGCCATTTGCTACTGTTTGCAGAAAATATGTTGAACAAATTAAAGCAATGAATGTTGATATGGTTATGCCAAGCCATGGTCCAATTCACAAAAATCCAAATTATATTCTAGATTTATATGAAGACTGGGCTGGAGAAAAAGGTAAAAACTTAGTTTTATTACCATACGTTTCAATGTACCATTCAACAACAGAAATGATTAATTATCTTTCTAATAAACTTGCTGAAAAAGGCATCCCTTCAATTAAATATGACATGGTTGACGGAAATTTAGGTGATTTAGCAATTGCGTTAGTTGATTCAACTACGATTGTATTAGGAACTTCTATGGTATTAGCTGGACCGCACCCTGCTGCGTTTAACACAGTATATTTAGCAAGCGTATTAAGACCAAAAGCTAAAATTGCTTCATTCATTGGTTCATATGGCTGGGGCGGAAACTTATTTGGCAAAATGGCAGAGATGTTAGCACCATTGAAGCTAGATGTTATTGAGCCAATTCTTGTTAAGGGTAAAGCTAAAGCAGATGACTATGCAAAAATAGACAAAATGGTAGAAGAAATCTATTTGAAACATAAAGAATTAGGTTTAATTTAACATAATAAATATTATTGTTATGTCACTGTGAGCCTTTAGCGTGGCAGTCCAGTTTTGTTCATTTAGTTTTAATTAATAAAAATAAAATTATCAACCGGATGTTCGGTTCTATTTTTATAACTTCAACCTTAAGCCTCGTAACTCGGTCAAAGACCTCAAACAGACGAGGCTTCGTTGTTGTTTCAGTAACAAAACTCACGAACCTCCACATATGGTTTTCTAATTTTATTTTTATTAAATCAATTTAGGGAAATTCGAATAAAATAAAAATTAAGAGTGCATTGTGTAGTGTAGTTAAACAACTTGGCGAGGAAACATCAAGGCGAGGACTGTTTGAGCGTAGCGAGTTCCGCAGCCTATGCCGAGCCTAGATGTTATCTACACGGAACAGGTGCACTC
>CAZNLZ010000046.1:0-9043 GCA_964574225.1 uncultured Muribaculaceae bacterium
CCTCCACCATTTTAGAGGCTCTCGTAGCCTCTTTTTTAATGCTAAAAATTCGGAGGTTTTATGCGTATTTTTTCTAAAGTTACTGATTTGATTGGAAAAACTCCTCTTTTGGAACTTTCAAATTTTGAGAAGGAATATAAACTTCATTCAAAAATTATTGCTAAAGTAGAGTCTTTTAATCCTGCTGGTAGTGCTAAGGATAGAGTTGCTTTGTCCATGATTAATGACGCTCAAGAAAAGGGACTTATAAATAATGATACTGTCATAATTGAACCAACAAGTGGAAATACTGGTATTGGTTTGGCTATGGTTGCAGCTAGTCGTGGCTATCGTGTTATTTTTACCATGCCAGATTCTATGAGTATTGAACGCAGAAAATTATTAAAAGCGTATGGTGCAGAACTTGTATTAACTCCAGCAAAAGAGGGCATGCAAGGTGCTGTTCAAAAAGCTAATCAATTATCAAAAGAGATTGAAAATAGCTTTGTTCCTAGCCAGTTTACAAACAAAGCAAATCCAAAAGCTCATTTTGATACAACTGGCCCTGAAATATGGGAAGATACAGATGGTAAAGTTGATGTTTTTGTTGCTTGCGTTGGTACTGGTGGAACGTTATCTGGCGTTGGTGAATACTTGAAATCAAAAAATCCAGAAATAAAAATTGTGGCAGTTGAGCCAAAATCATCACCTCTATTGTCAAAAGGAATTGCTGCTCCTCATAAAATTCAAGGTATTGGCGCAAATTTTGTTCCAGAAACTTTAAATAAAAATATTTATGATGAAATAATTACAGTTAGTGATGAAAATGCTATGCAAACAGGCAAAACTCTTGCACAAAATGAAGGGTTATTGGTTGGAATTTCATCAGGTGCTGCTGTTTGTGCAGCAAAAGAACTTGCGCTAAGAGATGAAAATAAAGATAAAATGATAGTTGTTTTATTGCCTGATACCGGTGAAAGATATTTGTCTTCAGAAATGTTTTCTGAATAAGGAGAATTTATGAAAAAGATAGCTAGTTTTACCGTTAATCATGATGTTTTAGAAAAAGGATTATATATTTCTCGTATTGACGATGATATTGTTACTTATGATGTAAGAATGAAAAAACCAAATTGTGGTGATTATCTTCAAAATGCAGCAATGCATACATTTGAACATTTATTTGCTACTTTTGTTAGAAATACGCAGTATGCGAAAAATATTATTTATGTTGGTCCTATGGGCTGTAGAACAGGATTTTATTTGCTCGTTCGTGATGCAATTTCTCATCAAGAAGCAATTAATCTTTTAAAAGAAACATTTGATTTCGTTAGTAAGTTTGAAGGTGAAATACCTGGTACTAAAAAAGAAGAATGCGGGAATTATTTGGAACATGATTTATCTGGAGCAAAAGAACTGGCTAAAGATATGTTTAAAGTTTTAGAAAATTGGACTGTGGAGAAAATGACGTATGAAAAATAGTTTAAAAGTTGCTGTTATAGGGGCAATGGATTGTGAAATTAACACACTAAAAGAATGTTTAAAAAACATTGAAACTATTGAATGCGGAAAGCTAACAGTTTATAAAGGTAATATTGGAAATAATGAAATATTTCTTTCAAAAAGTGGGGTTGGTAAAGTTTGCGCTGCAATAAATACGCAGTTTATTATTGATAAATTTCAACCAGATTACATAATAAATACTGGTGTTGCTGGTGGGATTTCACCAGAGTTAGAAGTTGGTGATATTGTAATTGCTACATCACTTGTTCAGCACGATTTTGATGCAACTGCACTTGGTTATGTTAAGGGTTATGCTTGTACTGGTGGTGATAACCAAAAACCAACTTTTTTCTATACAGATGAAAAATTAATTAAAGCTTTTGAAACAGCAATTGATAACGTACATACAACATCTAAAATATATAAAGGCGTTATTGCGACTGGTGATATGTTTATTGGTACACCGGAGAAAAAGGCTGAATTAAGACAATTATTTAATGCTACAGCAGCTGAAATGGAAAGTTCTGCTATTGCCCAAGCTGCTAACGCAAATGATATTCCTTGTTTAATAATAAGGGCAATTTCTGATTTGGCTGATTGTACAGCGAATAAACCTTTTGCAGAAGTAGAAAAACAAATGGCAGAAGTCGCTGCTTCTACCATTGAAATTCTTTTAGATAATATTTAAGAGAAATTAGTCACTTTCAGCAACTACGGTTACTATTTGGTTTCCGTAGCTGTCAACGTGTCCGTCTGTTTTCTCAATAATGTATCTTAAGCCTTCTTTGCCTTCGATTGCTTTTTGTGCAACTTCTAATGCTCTATCAAAATTAGAATATTCGCCAATTTGTTTGCGTGAAAATTCTGAATAATCTTTTTCTGTAATTACGTGGTACATAATCTTCTCCTTTCTCTTTTATAATACTACAAAAACTAATTGTAATTAGTCTTATCTCTTGATATTATTAAAAGAAAAAGGGGAGTAAACTATGAATTTTAAAGTAGATACAGAAAAGTGTATTCATTGCGGATTATGTGCAAAAGATTGTATTGCTCATATTATTGAACTTGATGAAAACAAGACTCCAAAGGTTGAAAAACCAGAAAAATGTATTGGATGTCAACATTGTTTAGCTATTTGCCCTGTTGGCGCAATTTCTGTATGTGATAAAAATCCAGAAAATTCAGATAAAATTTATGCTCAAAACCCTGATATGATTTTAAATTTAATTAAATCAAGAAGAAGCGATAGAAACTACAAAAAAGAAAATGTTTCTCAAGAGAAAATGGATAAGTTAAAAGATATGTTAACTTGGGTTCCAACTGGTTGCAATTTTCATGGTTTAAACTTTCATTTTATTGATGATATTGAAGTAATGAATGAGTTTAGAGAACACGTTAATAATAAGGTTATTTCAGCTTTAACTAAAAAACCTATAAAGCCAGTTGTGGAAAAATTCTCTCACTACGGAAAATTATTAATTAATGGTGAAGATGTTATCTTTAGAGGCGCGCCTCATATGATAGTGGTTTCAAATTCTGTTAAAGCCCCATGTGCTAATGAAGACGCTATTATTGCGCTAAGTTATTTTGAATTATATGCGCAAAGTATGGGACTTGGTACTTGCTGGTGTGGTTTGGCTCAAAGTTGTATGACTGTGTTCCCAGAATTAAGTGAATATTTGGGAATACCAGAAGGATACCAATCAAGTTATGTAATGTTGTTTGGTGAAAAGGAAATTAATTATTCTAGAACTGTTCAACCAGAGAAATCACCTGTAATTGTTGCTAAAAAACAAGGTTTTGAAAAGCTTACAGCAGGCAAAACTTTAAAAAGATATTTTTGGAATTTTATAAGATAGGAGTATAAAATGAGAGACGAATTACTATCAATTATCGAGAAAAATAGCAAAATTGGCTTAAATGAACTTGCGGTATTGTTAGGTGCGGAAGAGGCCGCCGTTCTCTCTGAAATAGAAACATTAGAACGTGAAGGTATTATTTGTGGTTATCATACATTAATTGACTGGGAGAAAACATCAATTGAGAAGGTTACTGCATTAATCGAAGTTCGTGTTACTCCGCAACGTGGACAAGGTTTTGATAATATTGCAGAACGTATTTATAATTATCCAGAAGTTCGTGCTGTATATTTGATTTCAGGCGGTTATGATTTGCTTGTTATTTTAGAAGAAAAATCTTTAAGAGAAATTTCTAACTTTGTATCTGATAAATTATCTACTTTAGATAGCGTTTTAAGTACTGCTACACACTTTATCCTTAAAAAGTATAAAGACCACGGTACAGTTTTAGCAAAAAAACGTGAAGATGAAAGAGAGATAATTACACCATGACAAAAGAATTATCAAGTAAAGTATTAAATATAAAACCATCAGGAATTAGAAAATTCTTTGATTTGGTTAGTGAAATGAAGGATGTAATTTCTCTTGGGGTGGGCGAACCTGATTTTGATACACCTTGGCATATACGTGATGAAGGTATTTTTGCTTTAGAAAAGGGTAAAACTTTTTATACATCCAATTCTGGTTTAAAAGAGCTTAGACAAGAAATTGCAAACTACATAAAAAGAACACAAAATATTGACTATAATCCAAATGATGAAATTATAGTTACCGTTGGTGGCTCTGAAGCTATTGATATTGGAATAAGAGCACTTGTTAATGATGGGGATGAAGTTATTATTCCTCAACCTTCTTATGTTTCTTATGAACCTTGTGCGATTTTAGCAAATGCGAAACCTGTGATTATTAATTTGAAAGCAGAAAATGAATTTCGCTTAAAACCGGAAGAATTATTAAATGCAATTACAGACAAAACAAAAATTTTAATTCTTCCTTTCCCTAATAATCCAACAGGTTCTATTATGGATAAGGCTGATTTAGAGGCTATCGCTAAGATTATCATTGAAAAAGATATCTATGTAATGTCTGATGAGATATATTCGGAACTTTCTTATAGGGAAAAACATGTATCGATTGCTTCATTAGCTGGCATGAAAGAAAGAACGATTTTAATTAATGGTTTTTCAAAAGCATATGCTATGACTGGTTGGCGTTTAGGTTATGCTTGTGCACCTAAAGAAATTATTAAGCAAATGACTAAAATTCACCAATTTGCGATAATGTGTGCCCCAACAACAAGCCAATATGCTGCGGTTGAAGCATTAAGAAATGGTGATGATGATGTTGCTATGATGAGACAAGAATATAATCAAAGAAGAAGATTTTTGTTAAATGCTTTTAAAGAAATGAATATTCCTTGTTTTGAACCTTATGGCGCATTTTATGTATTTCCTTGCATAAAAGAGTTTGGAATGACAAGCGAAGAGTTTGCAACTAAACTTTTACAGGAAGAAAGGGTTGCCGCAGTTCCTGGTACTGCTTTTGGTGATAGTGGCGAAGGACACTTAAGAATATCTTATGCTTATTCATTAGATAATCTTAAAAAAGCTATGACACGAATGAAATCTTTTGTTGAAAGATTAAGAAATCAAGCATAAACAATAGTATGCAGCTGGCGCAGAAAAGATAAATGCGTCCATTCTGTCTAATATTCCACCATATTCAAGGAACATTCCGCCAGAGTGTTTTATGCCTAAATCTCTTTTGATACTTGAGATTGTAAGGTCGCCTAATTGTGCGAAAATCGAAATTACAAGACCGAAAAAGAAGCTCTCAAGTATTGAAAAATTCACAACAAAAACAAGTAAAGAACAAATTACGCAAGATGTAATTAAATTTGCCATTGCTCCGCCGATTGTTTTATTTGGGCTGATTTCTGGTGCTAATTTTTTAGTAAATTTTGGTCCGACTTTTGAAGCTATGAAGTCTCCTAATAGAACTGCAAAAAAGTAAGCTAAAATAATATACCAATATTTATCTAAAACAAATTGATATGTTATTTTAATTACGTATAACCCGCAAAAGACCATAAAAAAGGACATAATTGTTGCTAAGCTAGTTATAAAATATGGTTTTTTATTCTTGATTATTGTTATAACAAAACTTGTAATTATACCAGCAATAAATAATGGCGTTATCATTTTATGAGCATATTGATTCATTGGAAAACAAAATATTAATGCAAACAAAATACCAAAAATCTCTGGCACAAATTTATGCACATTAATTTCTTTTTGTTTAAACATTTCTCTATATTCTTTAGTTGCGGTAATAATTAAAAATATTGAAATTGCCATTTTTAAAAATGGGCATTCATAATAAAATGCAAGCAAAATCAATAAAAAAACCAAAAAACCAAAACTATATCTAAAAAATTTAGAATTCATAAATCCTCTTTTTTCTTTATTGTACCATATTTGAAAGTTTTATATAATCTGATTATGAAAAAGATTATGTTAATATATCCTCCAGTTGGTTCTTATCAAAGAGGCGAAGATAGATGTCAAATAAATGTTGAGGCTTCGGTTGCAAATGCATATAGAGCTTGCAATGATTTGGGTTATGTAGCTTCAATATTAAAAGATAAGTATCAAATATTTTTGAAAGATTATTCTGCTGAAAAATTATCATATATGAATTTTGAAAAGGATTTTATATCGTTTAATCCGGATATTCTTTTTATTAGCACAACAAATGGTAGTATTTTTGAAGATTTGACTTTTGTTGAAAAAATTAAAGAAATCAAAAAAGATATTGTTGTTATTTTAAAAGGTGCTTTGTTTTTTAATCCAGAGAATGATTTATTTGATGAACTTGATTTATCAAATGTTGATTATTTAATTGGTGGTGAAGTTGAATTTATTATATCTGGTTTATTAGACGGAAAGAACATTGAACAAATTCAAGGTATTTCATATAAAAAAGATGGTAATTGGGTTTCTAATAATCTAGTAGAATTTAATTCTGACTTGGATTCTGTTCCGTTTCCTGCTCGTGAGTTAATGAATAATTCTTTATATATTAATCCTGCAACAAATAGACCTATGGCAACAATTTCTACATCTAGAGGTTGTCCATCATCTTGTATATATTGCGTTTCTCCTGTTATTTCTGGCAAGAATGTCCGTTATCGTTCTCCTGAAAATGTTTTAGAAGAACTAAAAGAGTGTGTTTTTAAACATAATATTTTTGACTTCTTCTTTAAGTCAGATACATTTACGATAAACAAAGTATGGGTAATTAATCTTTGTGATTTAATCATAAATTCTGAATTGAAGGGCAAAATTAATTGGGTCGCAAATTCAAGGGTAAATACAATTGATGAAGAAATGCTTGAAAAAATGAGAGAAGCTGGATGTTCTGTTATTGCATTGGGGCTTGAATCTGGAAGTGATGAGTCTTTAAAAAAGATGAAAAAAGGAACAACTGTTGAGCAAAATGTAAAAGCAGTAAATCTTATTAAAAGATTTGGTTTGAAAACTTATGGTTTTTACTTGATTGGTTTTCCTTGGGAAAATAAACAGCATTTAGATGATACTAAGAAATTAATTTTTGATTTGGATACAGATTTTATAGAACTTTCTATTACAACACCATTTAAAGGAAGTGAATTATATTCTATGCTTTATGAAAAGCTAGAAAAAGGTGAAAAGGTTTTAGGTAAGGACTCTTTTAAATATTCAACGTTAGGTACTGACTATTTGACTATAGAAGAACTACAAACCTTTAGAAAAAATGTAATTTTTAAATATCACCTAAGACCTAAATATATTTTGAAAAAACTATTCAATAAAGATTTAACACCTGCGCTATTTTGCAATTATGTTAAATATGGTTTTAGGTTATTAAAAAATATTTTTAATCCTTAGATATTACAAAGATTGCTTCTTCTGCAAAGAAATTAGAAAGGTGTCTGTATTGAAAAGCTGTTCTTTTCTCAGCACGTGTTGTATAAATAGCTTGTGAAATCTTGATATTACGAGCTTTTGCAAATTCAAAAAAGTCTTTTATTGTAAGCAAGTGAATGTTTGGTGTGTTGTACCATTCAAACGGTAAAACCTTTGATTTTGGCATATTTCCTTTGAAGAAATAATACAATCTTACACGCCAGTATGCAAAATTTGGAAAGCTTACAATACATTTTTTCCCCACTCGCAACATTTCATCAAGAACATAGTCTGGATTATATGTTGATTGCAAAGTTTGGTTCAATATAACGTAATCATAGGACTTATCTGCAAACTGTTTTAGTCCTTCATCGATGTCACCTTGAATTACGCTTAAACCTTTTTCTAAGCATTGTATAACTTCGTTTTGAGAAATTTCAATGCCAATACCTTTAACGTGTTTTTTATCTTTTAAAAGTTTTAAAAGATAGCCATTGCCGCAACCTAAATCTAATACCTTTGCTTTTTCTTCAATCATTTCTTCAATCAAAGAATAGTTTAAATGAAGTCCTTTTGATTCTTTGTAGTGATTATTCATTTTCTTCTCCTTTGATGTGGTCGTTTAAGAAACTTTTGATGATTTTATCTTGAACATCATATTCAAGTAAAAATGCATCGTGTCCGCAAGGTGATTTTATTTCGCAGTATGATACATCTTTATCAAGTTTCATTAAAGTATTAACAATTTCTTTTGATTGTGATGATGGGAACAGCCAATCTGAATCAAAAGAAATAACTAAAAATTTTGCATTGGTTTCTTTGAATGCATTTTGAAGCGAGCCATATTTGTTTTCAATATCAAAATAATCAACAGCTTTTGTTATGTAAAGGTAGCTATTTGCGTCAAATCTATCAACAAAAATTTGACCTTGATGTTGAAGATAGCTTTCCACTTGGAAATCAATATCAAAATGAAAATCGTAGTGATCTTTATCTTGCAATTTTCTTCCAAATTTGTTATACATTGCTTCTTCGCACAAATATGTTACGTGACCAATCATTCTTGCGTTAGATAACCCTCTATCAGGTTTATTCTCTTTATCATAGTAATCACCATTATTCCAGTCAGGGTCTGAAATAATAGAATTTCTACCAATTGCATTAAAAGCTATTGCTTGAGGTGATAACCTTGACGTAGTTGCAATTAAAATAACTGAATTTACGTAGTCTGGGTATGTTATTGGAAATTGCATAGCTTGCATTCCACCCATAGAACCACCAGCTACAGAATAAAGTTTTTTAATTCCAAGCCAATCAAGTAATTTCTTTTTTACTTTTATTGTGTCTTCAATAGTGAAAACAGGAAATTTCGTTCCATATGGTTTTCCTGTTTCAGGGTTTATACTTGATGGTCCTGTTGTTCCACTACATCCGCCAAGAATATTTGTACAGATGACAAAATATTTATTTGTATCAAATGCTTTATTTGGTCCAATTAATGTATCCCACCAACCTGGTTTTTTGTCGTTTTCGCTGTGAAAGCCAGCTGCGTGAGCGTCACCAGTTAGCGCATGTATAACTAAAATGGCATTATCAGCTGTTTCGTTTAACTCGCCATAAGTTTCATAAGCAACAGTGATTGGGCCAAATTCAACTCCGCTTTCAAATTTGATTTTTTCTTCAATCGTATAGTATTTTGTTTCAACTATTCCAACGCTGTTTTGCATTTAGTTATCCTTTATGAACGAGAAA
>CAZNLZ010000047.1:0-8841 GCA_964574225.1 uncultured Muribaculaceae bacterium
GGTAAATCTGGTTCTGATAGCGAGGAATAAGAATGAATAAACTTTGGGAAAAATATGCAAAGGTTCTGGTTGATTATTCAGTTAAAGTTAAAGCTGGAGAATTGACAATAATTAGGACAGATTCATACTTGTCTCAACCTCTTGTAAAAGAGATTTATAAACAAGTACTTTTAAAAGGTGCATATCCTGTTGTAAGAATGGGGGTTGAAGGACTAAACGAAGTTTATATTAAAAACGCCACTGATGAACAACTTGAATATATCGACCCAATGACAGAATTAGAGTATGAAAAAGCTCAAAATCTAATTTCAATTGGAGCGCCTTTAAACGTTAAAAATATGGCAAGATTTGATTCTAAAAAGCTTGCAAAACGCTCTAGCGTTATGAAGCATTTATCAGAAAAAATGTTATCTCGTGCGGCAAAGGGTGAATTAAATTGGGTTATTGCAGATTTCCCGACTAATGCCTTGGCGCAAGAAGCTAATATGTCATTAGAAGATTATACAGAATTTTTGATTAAATCTTGTTATTTACACGAAGAAAATCCAGTTCAAAAGTGGATTGAAATTGGCGAAAAACAAGAAAAAATTGCTGAATTTTTAAATACAAAATCAAAAATCAGAATTGTAGGTGAACAAACAGACATCACATTCAATGTTGCTGGTAGAAAATGGAAGAGCTGTGCTGGTGAATGTAATTTCCCAGATGGTGAAGTTTATACATCACCTGTTGAAGATAGTGCAAATGGTCAAATTTATTTTGATTTCCCACAAATCTATCGTGGTAATGAAGCACAAAAAGTTCTTCTTAAACTAGAAAATGGCAAAGTTGTTAGTGCAACTGCTGAAAAAGGTGAAGAGTTCCTAAATAATATGCTTGATATGGATGAAGGCGCTAGATTCGTTGGTGAAATCGCAATCGGAACAAATGATATGATTCAAGATGTTACTGGAAATATCCTGTTTGACGAAAAAATCGGTGGTTCAATTCATATGGCAGTTGGTGCATCATACCCTGAAACAGGTGGCAAAAATGTATCTGGCTTACATTGGGATTTGATTAAAAACATGAAAAATGGTGGTCAAATCTATGCAGATGATGAATTAATCTATGAAAATGGAAAATTCTTAATTTAGTTATTTGCTAAAACTTTTAAATGCTTTTACAACAACTTGGGTGCGATCTTCAACCCCAAGTTTTTGTATTATGCTACTAACGTGAACTTTTATTGTGTTTATACTTACATCTAACATTTTAGAAATTTCACCGTTATTTAAGCCTTCGCAAATATATTCTAAAACTTCTTTTTCTCTATCTGTAAGGTTATAATTGTCATCAATGTTTAGAATTTGTTTTTGTTTGTTTTCGCTAAGTGCTTTTAAAACGACATCAGAAATTTTAGGGTCAAACCAAGCAGCACCTTCAATTACCGAAGAAATTGTATCTGCAAGTCTATCTGGGTTTATGTCCTTTGAACAATATGCGCTTGCGCCTGCTTTTATAGAATCTAAAACTTCTTGTTCGCTGCTGTGAGATGTTAAAATAATTATTTTTATCTCTTTATTAATATTTTTGATTTCTTTTGTTGCCTCAATGCCGTTCATATTTGGCAGACCCAAATCCATAATTACAGCATCAACGTGATTGCTTTTTACAAGTTCAATAGCTTCTTCTGCGCTTGCAGCTTCATATATTTCATTAATAAAATTTTTTGATTCAAAGGCTGTTTTTAGACCGAATCTTATTAGTGCGTGATCTTCTACTATTAATACTTTATACATCGAAACCCCTATGCTGTTGTTGTATTTTGTCTTACATAGTATGAATTAAAGATATCTATAATTTTTTTATCTTTTCCTGTGTTATTTTCTTCTTTTAATATTTCTACGAATTGTTTTAATGTGATTGTGCTTAAAACTTTTTTATCTTTTTCTTTAAGCTGCATATCAAATTCGCTAATTAAAACTTCTGTGATAACATCACAAGGAATAGACAAAAATGCATCAACTATTTTTCCATCAAAATGTTTGTTTCTACCATCAACAATGATTTTAAGAGCTTCATTCATTGGCATTCTGTCACGATAGTGACGAACTGAAGTAATCGCGTCAAAAACATCGCTAACTGCTAAAATCCTACCACCAAGAGGAATTTCTTCACCTTTTAGTCCTCTGAAATAACCTGTACCGTCATATTTTTCGTGGTGAGAAGCTGCAATTTCTGCAATTTCTATAAAAGAAGAATTCAAATTTGTTTTGCAAAGAATATCGTATGTGATTTTTACGTGTTCTTTAATGTGCTCATATTCTTCTTTTGTTAGTGCACCTTTTTTCTGTAACACAGCATCTCTAATACCAATTTTACCGATATCGTGAAGCATTGCCGCTTTAGAAATTATTTCGGTAATATCTTTGTTTAGTCCCATTTGTTTTGCAATTAATTCAGCATATAGTCTAACTCTTGTTGAGTGACCTAATGTGATTTTATCCCTAGCATCTATAGATGCAGCTAAGGTATCAATAAAGCCTTCAAATAGTTTTTTTTGTTCTTCTAACATTTGTTGTTGAATGTTGAATAGAAGATTGTTTTCAATGGCAATGCCAGCATTTGTACCAATAGCTAGTAGAATATCTTCATCTGCGTCTGTAAAATCACCATCTTTTTTGTTTAAAACTTGGAATGCACCAATGATTTCAAACTTGATATTTCTCATTGGCATACAAAGTAAATTATATGTTCTATAACCTGTATGTTTATCAATATCTTTGTTGAAACGGTCGTCATTATATGCATCTTGAATTCTAATTGTTTCACCTGTTCTTACTGCATATCCGGCAAAACCTTTGTCTGCAGAAAAACGTATTTCTTCGCTTTCATCAATGCCTAGTGCGACTTTTGACCACAGCTCATTTTTATCTTTATCTAAAAGAAAAACGCTGCATCTATCTGCATTAAGAACCATTTTTGTTTGTTCTGCAATTGTTATTAAAAGTTTATCTAAGTTAGCTTGTGCGTTAACTGTTCTTGCAATTTCTGATAAAGCAATTAATAAAGTTTCATTTTGTTCTTTTTCTGGTTGCTTTTTGTTTGCTTGTTGAGTTATTTTTTCAACACCAGAATTTGTATCAATAAAGTTTCTAGATAGTTCTTTTATCTTGCCAAACAAATATTGTGGAACATCGTGCTGTGCAATTGAATATGCTTTTTCTAACGATTCATATGCCATTTTTGTATTTTGCATTTTGATATAGATAAGCGCAAGGATTTCGTATGCTTTTGCTTGCAAAATTGGGAGCTCTTTTAACGCTGTTGAAGCGTATGAAAGATAAAACAAAGCTTCGTTATATTTATTTTCTAAGAAATAAATTTGTCCAAACGCAAATTTATTAACAGCAATGATTGTTTTATTGTTGCTACTTTCTGCTAAAAACTTTGAATCTTCTAACAACAATAATGATTTATAATAGCTTTCATTTTTTTCAATGTATTTAATTAAGCCATTTAAAGATAAACAAACGGAAACATTAGGTATATCTTTGTGCGCAAGGAAAATTTTATGAGCTAGAGATAAATTTTCTATTGCATTTTTATAGTTTTCAAGCGCATAGTGTTCAATGGCTTTCTTTAAAAGATTGTTTGCATCTCCAATTGATTCTTTAAACATATTCTCATTATGCTTTTTAGGCATATCTATCCTTAACAAACTAACAAAACTATTATACAATATAATTCGTAGATTTTATACGAGAGAGAAAAATTTTTATGCAAAAGGTTAGTATTATAATACCCGTTTTTAATGAAAAAGACACGCTAAAATTATTGTTAGAAAAAGTTGAACAAGCAAATTTTGCTGGTCTTGATAAAGAAATAATTATGGTTGATGATTGTTCAAATGATGGAACAACTGATATTTTAAAAGAATTAAGCCAAAATTATAAAGTTCTTTTTCATGAGAAAAATCAAGGAAAAGGTGCTGCTATTAGAACTGCTGTGAAAGAAGCAACGGGTGATTTTGTTGTTATTCAAGATGCTGACCTTGAATATTTACCAGATGATTATGACAAATTGCTTCCTTTATTGATTAATAATGAAGCTGATGTTGTGTATGGTTCAAGATTTTTGAATGTTGAAAATTCTAAGAACTTTATTTTGAAAAATAAAATTGCTAACAAGTTTTTAACTTTGCTTACAAATGTTCTATTTGGTGCGGCTATAACAGATATGGAAACATGTTATAAAGCTTTTAAAAGAGAGTTTATTCAAGGAATTACGATAAAATCTGACAGGTTTGATTTTGAACCTGAAATTACAGCAAAGGTTATGAAACAAAAAGCTAGATTAAAAGAAGTTCCAATTTCCTATTTTGGACGTGGACATGAAGAAGGAAAGAAAATTAATTGGAAAGATGGCGTGCACGCAATATTCGCTTTAATTAAATTCCGTTTTTCTGATTGATGTAAAATCTTTTTAAATTTGCGCAACAAAAAATTTGTTCATATTTTTAAACTACTACCATGAGAGTCGGAGCACCAAAACTTAACCAGTATTTAGCAACTTCGATGGAAAAATTTTCACAAAAAGGTGGCGAAAAGGTTTCCAACTACGTTAATGCTGCAGGAAAAGCTTTAATTGCACCTATGATTATTATGCATAATCCTTTTACTCATGAAGATGAAGATAGCAGAAAATGGGCGGCTGTAAAACAGCCTGTTGAAGCTGTTATTACTATTGCAATGCAATTAGCAACTCTTGGACTTTTATACAAAGGTATTGATAAACTTATTTCAAAAGGAAAAGTTAATTTTAAATTTGTAGAAGAAGCAACAAAAGATGTTTCAAAAATCCCTGAAAAAATAATGAAAGCTTGTAATGATGACGCTGATAAAGCTATAAAAATGTATAAAGAACAGTACAATGATATCTTTAAGGATAGAGTTGGTGCTGTTGTTTCAGCAGTGACTTATCTTCCAGTATTGGCTGTATCAAATAAAATTTATCCAAAAATAGCACAGAAATTGGTTAATAATAAAAATGAAAGTAAATCTTCTAAATAAAATAACCAATTCTGAATTGGTTAATAAACATATTAAAAAGGCAATTACAGACGATACATTTGCCGCAAAAACCCTTGTAACAATTAACGTTGCAAAGGATGTTTTTGCATATGGTGTAAGATTTAAAACTACAATGAATAATAAAGAAATTCCAGAAGAGAGAAGACCTTTTGTCGCTTGTATGGATTTGATGTCAGGAGTTGTTACTGCTGCAATGCAAATTGGGGTAGGCTATAGCTTAGCTAATCCAAAATTCCAAAACAAAATATGGGATAAATGTTTTAAAAATTGCAAATTTAATGATATGGCTTCTGCTAAAAAGGGATTTAGCCAAATTCTTGCGTTAGTCGGTTCAACAGTTTTGGCTGAAAGAATTTTAGTTCCATTAATTGCAACACCTGCGGCAGAAAAGGTTGAAAAGAAATTTTTTCATCACGCTCCAAAACAAACACAAAAGGTAGAACCAGCATTTGTTTCTTTCTCTGATTTTGAAAAAGATATTGCGAATGGTTTATATTTATAGGAAACCAAAGGATCTAGAAATAATATTTCCTTTTCTATCGTAGATTTTTATTTCTTTTGTATTATATGACTTTTTGATGATAGTTACTTGCGTTGTACCATCACTTAAATGTTCAACTATTTTGTTAACGTTTTCATGCATATCATCTGCAAAAGCAGCATCTCTTCTTAATAGTTTCCACTTCCCTTTTGCAGTTTTAACGTATTCTTTTGTGATTCCAATTTCTTCTTCTTCGTAACCACGATAGATTTTCATTACTCCAAATGTTTTTTTACTTTGACCGTCATCAAGTGTCATTATTCTTAGTTTGTCTGAAAATCCGTCTGGTCTTTTTACTTCTTGATAACGTTCTCTGTGTAAGAAATTGCCAGCGTCGTCAAAACATTCGCTTAAAGTGCCTGTTCTGTATTCTTCGATTTTCATAGTGCGTCCGTCGGTAGCTGGCACAGTCTTTAAAATTCGTCTTGCTTGTTTCTTTGGTTTCGCAATGTATTCTTCTGGTTTTATTCTTAAAGTTTCTGGCGCACCTTTTGTAAAATCTGTTTTAGGAATAGCAAACATCTTTTTTTGAGTGTGAGTTCTTTTTAATAGTCCAATTCCAACTGCAGCAACACCAATTGTTCCCAATGCTATCATTGAGAGTAACAGTTTTCTATCTATTTCTTTTGTTTTTTTTGTTTCTGCTGGAGCGGAAACATTAGTATTTGTGGGAATATTATTGAATTCTGCAAATACTGAACTTGTTGGATTAATTTGCATAATATTTTCTTATTTTGAGAACACGGAGGTTTAAAAATCGGAACAATAGTTTTTTTGTTGATTTGTTAATTATAGAGAAATAAAAGTTTACAAAAAATTTTATTATTTTTTTGAATAGCACATTTATCTTTCCTGTTTACTAAGGGTATTTTTATTTATCTTGATTAAAATATTTATGTTTTAAGGGAGGGAAATTATGTATAAATTATTGATGTTAGGTGCATTAGTTGGCGTTGGTGTTGCTATTGCAAAGTTTATTAAAGGAAATAAAACAGAAAATCAAGAACAAGTGAAAACGCCAGAACAACCTGTTGCAGCATAAGTTAAAAGAGGAACATTTGTTCCTCTTTTATTTTGTTAAATCTAATTTTCTGATTTCGGCACCTGATGGGTCTGTGCTTTTATAAGTTAGACCAGTAAGTCTTATTAAATTACCTTTTTTATCATCTTTTATTTCTTCTGTATGAACATCTAATGAAGAATCTTTATTCCCATTTTGTCCATTTTCAACTAATTTTTTAATTTTTGTTTGTGTTGTTTCTAAAATTCCTTGATTAATATGTTCATATCTTATTTGCTGTTGTCGTCTTGTTATTCTATCAGGAAGCCAGTAAACAAATTCTTCATTCGCTTTAATTTTTGCTTCTGCTTCTTTTCTTAATTTCGCTTCTTCAGCTGCTTCTTTTCCGCTAAAAATATAAACATCATTAGGTTCTAATTCAACAACTCTTGCTTGACCATTTGGGTATTGTGTATCATTAAAAATTTTATCTAAAAATTTTTCCATTTCTTTTCTTTTTGGATTTTCAGAAAAATCACCATAATTTGCAACATTTGCTGATTCTGCTATCTTTTTTGCAATTGCCGGTGTTGTATTTACTTTTATCGCTCTTCCAAATGATATTGATGAAATGTTCATATCTTTGTTCTTTTTCCTTTTGTGTTGATATTAAAACTCAAGAAAAAATATTTTGTTAATAAAAAAGACTTCTTTAGAAGTCTTTTATTTTGTTAGTGCTTTAATAATTTTATAAAAATCTTCAATTTTTTCTGGATTTTTTTTCATTACTTCATTTATTTCGTCTATTAAAGTTTCGTTTTCTTTTTTATGTTCAAAGTCGAAAACTTCAATAAAAGAACTTTCAATGACCCTTAATATGCCTTCTAAGTTTGTCATTGAAGGATAGTTTTTCCCGTTTTCAATATTGCTAATGGTAGCAGGTTCAACGCCAATGAGTTCTGCAAGTTTTTCTTGTTTTATTCCCTTGCGCTTTCTTAGTTCTCTTAATCGTTTACCTAAAAGTTGCTTTTTATCCATTACTCACCTCTTTTTTAACTTTATTTCTGTAAGGCAAAAAAATGAACTAAATATAACTTAATATTTGCTAGAAAATTAAGATAGACTTAATTATCATGAACTCAGTCTTTATTTATATGAAAAAGTAAAGATAAAATTTATAAAATGGTAATGTGGTTTGAAAAAGTTTAAATTAGTTTTGTTAATATTAATTTTTGTTTGTTCTCAAATGGGGGCATTTTCGTCAACAATCAAATTCGCTCAAATTTCAGATTTGCATTATCAATCTAATGTTTTAAGAAAAAATATTAATTATTATGCTCTTCCAATTATTGATAGTGTTGCAGATGAAATTAATGCAGACGAAAAGGTAGAGTTTACCTTAATTACAGGTGATATAACTAACAAACGAAAATATGATGATGCGAAATTTATATATTCTCATTTTAATGAGATTTTTAAAAACCCTTGGTATTCTGTTTTTGGAAATCATGATTTGGGTGGGAAAGTAATATTTAAGTTTCGTCTTTTGAATTTGTTGGCAGATATTAATAACTTCTTTTCGTGTAATAAAAAAGATTATTATTTTTTTAAACCAGCTCCAGATATTATTTTTGTTGGTTTAAATTCAAACTATATTTTTAAACGAACACCTATTGGATATATATCGAAATCTCAATTGAAGTTTTTAAATAATGTTTTTGCGCAAGCTAAAAGAAATGATGTTATTGTAATTTTTATGCATCATACTCCAATTGATTTTCCTTTAATTCACAATAATCATCATATTTTTAATGAAAAAGAATTTATGACGCTTCTGAAAAGTAAAGCTAACCCTGTGTTGTTATTGGGTGGTCATTATCATGCTTGTAAAATTGAAAGAGAAAATAATATTGTTAAAGTTGCAACGCCATCTTTAACTTCTCTCCCTTTGGGCTTTAGATTTATTGAAATAGAAAATATGAGAACTCAGACAATTTTTAATTTTGAATATAAAGAAGTTGATTTGTCACTCCAAGCACATATTTTTAAGTATTTAAAAATAAAAGAAGAACCTGTTCTCAATGGTAGGGAATATGACAAGAATATTAGTCTGGTAATTGAAAAAATTTAGTATTATTTTTTCTTTTTACATAAAAAGAGAACCTCGAAAGAGGTTCTCTCTCTTAAATGGTCGGGATGACAACGAGTCTGCAAAGTGAACTGCT
>CAZNLZ010000048.1:0-8754 GCA_964574225.1 uncultured Muribaculaceae bacterium
TTTTAATTTTTGTTGCAGTTTTATCTTTTAACGTGATTGGTGATACAATTAGAGATGTACTGGATCCTAACAGCAGAGAAAGATAAGAAGTATGCAAGAATTTTTAAGTTATTTTCAGATAGCGGATAACGATATCTTAATTAGAATAGTTTTTTCTATTATTTTAGGTTCAATAATTGGACTTGAAAGAGAGTTAACAAATAAAGCTGCTGGATTGAGAACTCAAATTCTAGTTTGTTTAGGTTCTTGCTTATTTACTATTCTTTCTATATATGGATTTTCAACAGCGGTAACTTTGTATCCATTGGGTGATCCTTCTCGTGTTGCTGCACAAATTATTACAGGTATAGGTTTTATTGGTGCAGGTACTGTTTTAAGACAAGGTTTAACGGTTATGGGTTTAACAACTGCTTCAACTTTATGGATTGTTGCTGCAATTGGTATGGCTTGTGGTTGTGGTCAGATTAGTATTGCTGTTGTTACTACTTTAATTTCAGTTGGTGTTCTTGTTTTAATTAGGTTTTTTGAACTTAAACTAATGCCTAGAAATATGAAACATATGCGTAAAGTAAAAATATCTTTTGTTTGTAAATATGAAGAATATGATGACGTTTATAAAAAATTAATGGAAATGTTTCCAGAAATACTTGATTATAATCATAAAACAATAGATGAAGACGGAGATACATTGAAGATTAATGCAAAGGTATTTTCTAATGAAAAGTCTCCGGTTCTTGCAATATATAAACAGCTTGATGAAATAAAAAATTTACAATCTGTTAGTGTAAAGGAAATTTTTGATTAAATTTTCAAAAAAATGTTATAATCGTAAAAGAGATTAGTGGTTTAAAAGTATGGAAAAGGAAAAAACAGAAAAATTATACTCTGATATTCCGCCTACAAGGCTAAGAAATCGTAAGGAAAAATTTAGAAAGGCGCAAAATAGACCTTTCTGGACTTGGCTTGCCGATAGAATTATGTTTCGTATGGTAAGTCATAGATTTTATGCTCTACGTATAAAAAATCTTGAAGCATTTAAAGAAAGAAGAGATAAGAATTTCCCATCTGTTTTTTATGCCACTCATAACAATTGGTGGGATGGCTTAATTGGTTATAACCTAATGCGCAGAGCTTTTAAAGTTCGTACTAGAATGATGATTGAAGAGATGAATAGATTTCCTTTATTCTCTTTAATTGGTGCGTTTCCTGTTAATAAAGCATCTGCACAGGAAGCTATGAAGTCTCTAAAATATATTGTTGACGATTTAAAAGAGCCAGATATGGGATTTTGGATTTTTCCTCAAGGTATTGTCAGACCACCAAACTATCGACCTATTGAGTTTCAAACTGGCTTGGCATATATTGCGCAGAACATTGCAAAAAAACACGGCGGTGTTAATTTGATTCCTGTTGCAGTAAACTATACATTCTTGAGAGAAGATAGACCAGAGTGTTTGGCAGAGGTTGGTGAACCAATTATTATTACTCAAGAAAATTGCAAATTTGATAGACATGAATTTACAGAAAAACTTCAAAAAGAATTTGAAGAACTTTGTGATGAACAATTAAAGACATTTTCTCGTGGTGAAGTTACTGGATATGAATATGTATTCAGACAAGATTTACCTTGGAATCGTAAAATTGAGAAAAAATTAAAAAATGTTGGTATGAAGGATGTCGAAGTTCAATAATTTTTTGTTAAGAATGTAACAAAAAATATGAATCTGGGAATTTTATACTTATAGGGAACCTTTATATATTTAGTAACAGTCTATGGTATAACTATGGGAAAAAATACAGAGCTTGAATTAGATATTCAACATGTTAAGACCATGTTGCAAAAATGTTCGTGTTTTTATGAAAACACGACCCAAAAATTTGCAAATACAGATAAAGTTTTCTCTTCTAGAACTAATTTTATATTATTCCAATTCCGCAATATTTTTGATTGTGGTATGTGGTTTTAGTTCGGGAAATATCCAATATAAGGTAGGTTTCTAAAATATCCTTTGTAGTCTAATCCATATCCGACTACAAATTTGTCGTCTATTTCAAAACCATAAAAATCAGGTTCTATTTCTATTTGACGTGCACATTTTTTATTTAATAGAGTTACAAATGCAAGTTTTTTAGGATGATGTTTTATTTTGAATAAATCAGTTAAAAATCTTGCGGTTAAACCTGTGTCAATAATGTCTTCAACTATTAATACATTTTTTTCGTGTAAGTTTGGAAGTGTTAAGTCAATTGCTTGCAGATTGTTTGATGATTTTTGTTCATTTCCATAGCTAGAAATTCTGATAAATTCCATTTGTACTGAATGGTTAAAATGTTTGACTAGATCTGCGCAAAACATAACAGAGCCTTTTAGTACGCATATTACATATATTTCTTCATTTGGTGTAAAAACTTTTTCAATTTCAGTCGCAAGTGTTTTTAGTTTTGATTGTATTTCTTCTTCTGAAATAAGTACTCTAAGGTCTTTTATGTCTTTGTCTAGTTCATTCATTGTCCGTTATCTCCAATTCCAGCCTGTATTTAGGAGTATCTTTTGAACGTAATTTCTCGCTCAATCCAACTCCAATTGCCCATAATACTTCTTTATCTTTGCATAATAATATAATTTTATCTCTATCGTGTTCAGGGATATTCTTATTGATAAAATATTTTTTTAATTTCATTTTTCCTTGCATACCAAATGGTTGAATAATATCACCATTTCTTCTTGTGCGAAGTGTAAGTGGGAATTTAACTTCGTTTAAATCAATGTATGCACTTTTTTGAATAGCTTTTGGAAATTTATCTGGTTTTTCATTATTTTCAATAATTGAAAAATGATAGATGTTATCTAATGTGTATGTACCAGCTGTTTTTATTTCAATTTCGCCTTCAATCTTTTTGTAGTTGTCTGAATGAACCAAGTATGTATATTTATTAGAAACAAATAGCCATAAATTATTTGTTATTGAAAGAGTTTTTCCTGTTTTAGATTTTTGATTGTCTGTAATAAAATTAACTAATTCTTGAGTTTTTGCAAAACTTGGTTCGATATCGTTTTTAACTAATAATTTATAAATGAAATGTTGCTTGATTGCCGCATTTAAAATTAAAAAATTTTGTGTCAGCCACTTATCACCTATTGTGATTTGTTTTTCAATATTTTCCATAAGTTCATTAATTACTTTATTGTTTCCTGTTGCAATATCAGCAAGTGTAATTAATGAGTTTTCAATATTTGGGTTAATAACTTTTATTGCAGGCATTATATTGTGGCGAATATTGTTGCGTGCATATTTTGTGTTTGCATTACTTGTATCATTATTTGGATATAGTTCGTTTTTAATACAATATTCTTCAATATCTTTGCGTGAAAAATTTAAAATTGGGCGAATAACTTTATATCCAGCTAAGTCTCTAAGCTCACGAATACCTTCAAGACCATTTAAACCGGTTCCTTTTATAATGCGGTATAAAATTGTTTCAGCATTATCACTTTTTGTATGTGCTGTTAAAATTGCATCTGCTTCAAATTCTTCAGCGCAACGTTTAAAGAAATCATAGCGCTTTTCACGTGCAATTAATTCAGTTGCTTTGGTGCCTTCTTCAAGAGTGTCAGAAATAAACGTAATATCGTTTTCTTCGCAAAAAGCAAGACAACGTTCTTTTTCTTGCTCTGATTCTTTGCCTCTCCAATTATGGTTTAGGTGTGCAGCAACAAGCAAAAAACCATACTCATGTGAAAGTTTGTTCATAATATCTAACAAACACATTGAGTCCCAACCGCCAGAGAAACCAACGATTAAAGTTGTTTCACAACTTATGTTTATATATTTCTCAAGAATATTTTTTACGGTTTCTTTCATACGCTTTCATTATAACAGATTTATTCCAAAGTTTGAATATTATTTTCTTTGTTATATTTATCTAAAGCTTCTGCGCACTTAGTTAAATCCCAGAATCTGTTTTTTATTTTGATAACTCTTCCATAAGGAATCATCATATAATTTTTATCTTGAGGGAGTATATATAATCGTTCTCTAAAAGTTAAATTTCCCGCATCTTGCTCTTTATCGTAATTTACTAATAAAGTTTTTTGTTCATATGACTCTGAAAATAATATGCTTGTAAATGCATATGCACCGTGCCATATGTATCGTCTCAATGTTGGAGTATGAAAATCAGCAATTAGTTCGTGTTCCGCAGGAAGATACAAAAGCTCGTCGGTTTTGTTTAATTCATTTTTCATGTAATGTATATTTTTATCCCAGTAATAGGTGCTTGTTATTTGCCAACAACTTTGAGTAATTCCACAAAGTAGAACAATGCAAATTAAATTTGAAATTACTTTTGGTGGATATTTTTTATTTGTTAAATCAGCAACATAAAATCCTAAAAAGATAAGTGGCAATAGCCAACAAGGAATGCTTCTAAAATGTGTTTCCATCACAGGGCATAATGATATTTCCAATGAACTTATAAGTCTGATAAATATGCAAGCATAAAGTATAGATAATATTATGACGCCTTTTGAAGTAAGTTTTTCTTTTTTTATAGTGAAAAAACCTAGTAGCAGTACTGTAATAATAGAAATTAAAAGATTCATGTTCCACATTGGATATACAAAATCGTATGCTTCTCTAAGAAAACGTAAAATTTCTCCGCCTTCACCAGGTGTTTTTATCATCATATATATATTAAACAATGATGCACCTAATGAACCGAATCCAATTATGGTTTTTATTAATTGGTTTTTTAATCCTTTTTCTTTAAATACGTAGTGGAAAGAAGCGAAAAAGAATATTATTCCTAAGAATACAACATATTCATATGTCGCAAACATCATTGTAATAAGGAAAATAATTGCTATATAATCTCTTCTTTTGTATTCCATATTAGAGCTTAAATAATTCCATAATATGAAATGGAATGTTGCTCCAAGCGGTGTTTCTACTAACGAAAAAATTGAAAATGTTATCAATATTGCAGAATAAGCAAATAAATTCCATAAGAAAATATCGCTTCTTTTATTCCTTTTGCACAGAGTCCAACTCCAGAAAAGAGCTAAAAGAGGTAGGGCAAAGTGAGTAAAAGAAGATATCATCATTAATGCAAATTTATTGTTGACTAATAATGCCCAGTTTGCGAAATAAACAGGTATTTGGTTGAGTATCCAAATAAAAAATCTTGGATGACCTGGGTCATAAATAAAATCATAATTATTGTTTGACATATTATCGAGCATGGATATCATAAAAAATCCACCATCCATGTACATTCCGCGCATAGTAATAGTTGCATATACTACGTGAATTATTGAAATAATTATAAAAATCCAAGCCAAGGTTTTAAATTGTTTATTATTTTTTAATTCTTCCATTTTTCCCTCTCTATCTTTGCAAATTATAGCTTTTTAAAAATAAAAATGGCAAGTATGTGTACCTATGTTCCTAGTTAGAATTTCCTTTCTTTCGTTTATTTTGTCTTTAAAGGAGGAAACTATGTTTTATAGAGTTTTTGAAATAGATGAATTGATTGATTCTAAGGCGGATTTAGATAGAGAAATTGTTGATTTGATGGAACATAATAGTGCACATTTAAAATTGGTTTCTCTGAAAAAACATCAGATTTTAGAGCCACATATGTCTCAGGCTAATACGGCTATTTATTTGGTCGATGGGGAAATAGAGCTGATGTTCCCAGATGCAGATAATTGTACTTGCCAATCTTGTGGGTGTGATGTTCCTATTCAAGAAGAAGATGAAGGCAAAAAGTATAAGATTAAAAAAGGACAATTTTTTATGTTTGAAAAAGATGTTGTTCATTCTGTCAAAGCTTTAAAAGATACTTTGTTTTTATTGATTAAAATATAAAATTTTAAGAGGAACTGTAACAATGGTTCCTCTTTTGTTTTGAATATTGGTTGGGATTAGTTTATAATGCTGTTTAGGAAGGTAGTGTGTATGAAAAGATTTTTAGCAATATTGGTTTGTTTTATTTTTATGATAGTTCCTTCGTTCGCGATAGAGCAAAAAGAAGTTAATTTGGTTGATGATATTGCTTTGCAAAAACATATAAGTGATATTGGTTTTCGTTTGTTAAATGCTAATCAAATAGATGTAAGAATGATATTTGTATATAAGGATAATGAGTCTAAGATTAAACTAGAACCAGGTTTGATGAAAAGACAAATTTTTGTTTATGATGAAACTTTGCAATTTGCATCTAATGATGATGAGATAGCAGCTTATATTTCTCGTGAAATTGGTAAAAGTGCAGAATCGTACTCTGGTGCATTTCGAGGATTTATTACTTCTCTTCAAGTAAAAGCAGCTCCCAAAAAATATGAGAGGTTCTTTGATAAAAGAGCAATTGATTTTATGGTAAAAGCTGGATATAACCCACTAGGAATGATAACTTATATAAATAAATCACAGCCACAAAAAAGATATGATACGATTTCAAGACATAATTTGACCTCAAAAAGACTTGCTCATATTTATGAATATATTTATGTAAAATATCCATACTATCTTAAATATAATAAGTATATTGAAAATGAAGCTTATCAACATTTTTTGTTGACATCAATTGAAAATAGAAAAAAACTTCATGAAAAAATCAAATCAGGTTCAACAAAGGCAATAGATTATGAATAGATTTTTTGCGTTATTAGTTTCTTTATTTTTGTTTTCATCATTTTCTGTGTTTGCACTTGAAAGGGATACTTTTATTGAAGAAATTTTAAATGCAAAAGATGTTCCAGTTCCTATTCAAAACTTGAAATATGACTATTCTTCTGTTGATAAAGTTCCTGTGAAATTACAGATTTCAAAAAATATAACAACAAAGAATGATTCTGTAGTAGAAGGTCAGCTAATTGATTTTGTAGTTAGAGAAGATGTTAAATATAATCACAAAGTAGTTATTCCAAAAGGAACAAAAGCGACTGCAATTGTGCAAACCTATCAATCTCGAGGGATGAATGGGATACCTGCAATAATCGTTTTAGATAATTTTCAAATTGAAAATATCGAAAAGTATAAACTTAAACATGTTTATATAAAACGTGGTCAAGATAGGTCTTTTATTGTTTTTCCTATTAAATGGGCTTTGACATTGATTCCGTTTGCAGGTTATTCGACAAATTTTATTTTGGGTGGTCATGCTTACATCAAAAAAAAGCATAATGTTGTAATTTATTATTATCCAAAATGGGTTAAAAATTAGTAAAGAAGATTAAAATGGAAGAAATTATAAAACAGTTAATTGCAAATCATGCTGGAAAAATTGATTTGTTTTTAATAGGAAAATTATTCTTAGAAATTATAATTTTTATCATTTTGCTTCGTTTGGCAAACAAAGGAATGCATTTATTTTTTGAAAAATTGATAAATAAAATTGAAGATAGTGAACTAAGAAAACATTATCAGGCTTTAAGACAACTTGGTGTTTATGTTATTGATGCAATTATTATTTTATTTTTTGCAACTAATATACAGGAAAGTCTTGGAATAAATATGAAACCCATTTTAGCAACTGCTGGTGTTCTTTGTGTTGCTGTTGGTTTTGGTGGTAAAAAATTTGTTGAAGACTTATTTACAGGTCTTTCAATTATTCTTACTGGTCAACTTCGTGGTGGTGATTATGTCACAGTTAATAACTCAACAGGTACTGTTGAAAAAATTACACTTACAATGATTGTTATAAGAGCTTTTAATGGTGATGTTCATTATTTAAGAAATGGTTAAATTGATACGATTGTGAATCAAACAAAAGATTTCTCGTATCCTTTATTTAATCTTGGCGTTGCATACAAAACAGATGTTACACACGTTATGAGAGTTTTAAATGAAATAGGCGCCGAGTTAAAAGAATTGCCAGAATACGGCAAGTATGTTCTTTCTCCTATTGAAGTTTATGGCTTAAACGAATTTCAAGATTCAACTATTGTTATTCAGTTTAGAATTAAAACAACTCCTCAAGAACAATGGATGATAAAAAGAAAGCTAAATCAAATGATTAAAGAAAGATTTGAGAAAGAAGGTATTGAAATTCCATTTCCACAAATTGTTGTTAATAAAGCGGAAGAAGGTCAAACTCTATAAGAGAGAAAAAACTTTAGAGTAAAGTATCAAAACATCTTGTCTTTGGTATAATTATCATAGTTAATGCTTAAAAGGAAAGACCGTAATGGAAAAATTAAATTTAGTATCAGGTATGCGCTCAACAGGCAAGTTACACTTGGGCCATTATATGGGCGTAATTACAAACTGGGTTCAGTTGCAAGAAGATTATAATTGCTTTTATTTTGTTGCGGACTGGCATGCATTAACTACTAAATATGATAAAACTGAAAATTTAAAACAAGATAAGTTAGATGTTGTTCTAGATTGGTTAGCTAGTGGAATTGACCCTAATAAATCAACAATTTATTATCAGTCAAAAGTGCTTCAAATCGCAGAATTACATGTTCTTTTAAGTATGATTACGCCAAACAATTGGGTTGAACGTGACCCAACCTTAAAAGATATGGTTAAATGCCTAAAAAATAAGGATGAAGGTTCATCAGAAAATATGCCACAGTTAAACTATGGTTTACTTGGTTATCCTGTTTTAATGTCAGCTGATATTATGGCATTGAATGGTGCTATTGTTCCTGTTGGAGTTGATCAATTGGCTCACTTGGAAATTACAAGAGATATTGCAAGAAGATTTAATAATATCTATAAAATAGAATTATTTAATGAACCAAAA
>CAZNLZ010000049.1:0-8654 GCA_964574225.1 uncultured Muribaculaceae bacterium
AATTAAATGAAAAACATGGTGGAATTCCTCATGGTGGCTTTGTTATAAGAACAGGTAAAACTGCTGGAAATAAAAATCATGTTATTGAGTATTCTTTAAAGCTTGATTCTAATCCAGAGTTTACATCAAGTGTTCTTACTGCTTATGCAAGGGCAATTTATAGACTTTCAAAAGAAGGACAAACAGGTTGCAAAACAGTTTTTGATATTGCTCCAAAATATTTGAGTTCAAAATCTGATGAAGAATTAAGAAAGATAATGTTATAAAAAATAAAATATTAAAAACAGAGGTTTAAAACCTCTGTTTTTTATGCATTTAATGCTGTTGTTTGAATTGCGCAAGGAACTATGCTTTCTGCAATACTAACGTCTTTTAAATCAGGAAGTTCCTTAAATATTCCTTCAAGCCTTTGAAACTCAGGTGTATTTATTGCCTGTGCTTGAGCTGTTCTTGCTCCAAGTTCTTTAGCATTTTGTAAATATTTTACAAAATTTTTGTTTTCTGCCATATTAACACTTGCGTAACGTTCGACTTCTTGTGCCATAGGACTTAGTGGGCTTATTTGACCTTTTGTTCTTATTGCGTGCCTGTATAATTTTTTTGCTTTTGGATTGTACTTTATGTTAACACCTTTTAATCTTGCTATTTTTGCGTGTTGGTCAAAATGTTCAAACTCGTGAACAACGGTTGAAATGGTTCGACCTTGTCTGCTTAGTCCATCATTTTGTCTTGATAATCTTGAAAAGTCATCTATGATATCTTTTGGTACAATTTCATATGTGATTTCTCCAGTTACTGAATTTTGCATTTTGCATCTGTATGTTGTTGCGTCATTTTGTGATACCTTTTTTAGGTTTATGCTTTCTCTGGTTCTTTCAGAAGGAAGTGGTCCTTTTGTGTTATCGGCTAATTTTAATTCCCCTGTATTTGCAGTGTAGGACCCCTCAACATTTTTGCGCAATTGTTCATATTTTGGTTTTGGATAGTGTGTGTAACCTTTATGTTTTGCAAGTCTTTTTGTAACAACTCCAGCAATTTCTTCTTCTGGTACATTAAAGCTTAAGAGTTCTTTTCTGATTTGAGCTCTTTCTGCTTCTGTCATTGCAAATGTTGAAAGCTTACTGTCTACAATCTTTGTATAGTCATAGCCTCTATATATTTCTTGATTTGCTTTTTTTAATGTTGGTAGGATATCTGCAGGGTTTTTCATTCTTTTAATTGCAGACAAGTTTAGATGTAATTTCCCATATTTCGCAAAATCTTTTACTGATTTTATTGCTTTTGGCATAAATGGAAGAGATAGTGCCAAATCTAGTGTAGAGTTACCTATTTTTTTATAATTTTCTCTTGCTTTATTGTATTCTTCTTGTTGTGTATTTTTGCCAAGTTGATATAGGTTAATTCCAAGTCTAGTTGCACTTATTCCTGCTGTTGTTATTGCAACTGCACCAGCACCAACTGCTGAAGGAATCCCAATTAATGGAAGTGCCATTATTGCGGCTGTTGTTCCGATAGTTGGAAGAATAACCTTAAGTGGGTTTTTTATTGTTTCTTGAATTAATCCATTTACTTGAGAAATTGCTCCATTTAACATTAATTTTGCAGCTTCTTTAGGTGTTATTTTTTGTCCTTTTGTTGAAATTTGTGAAATAAATTCATCAAAAACATTCCCTCTTTGAGTGCAAAAAATGTTTGTATCCGCCTTAATTGCTCGTGTTTGGGGATTAATATGGGATATATTTACTTTTTGTTCTACACCATTTATCATTTTAATTTCCTGTTACTAATTTAATTTGTATGAATTTTTGAAATTGCCTTTTTTTGTGAAATGTATATAAATTTTTACAAAAACTATGGGTTTTCATCTATAATGTAGTTATGTTTTCTAAAAAAGAAATAATTGAAATTTTAAAAGACACAGAAAATAAAGAAATCTTCACTTTCGCAGATAAAGTACGTCGTGAAAATGTTGGTGATGATGTTCATCTGCGCGGTTTGATAGAGTTTTCTAATATATGCAAACAAAATTGTCTGTATTGTGGTCTTCAATCTAAAAATGAGAATTTGCAACGATATAGAATGAGTGATGAAGAAATTTTTTCTTGTGCGCAAAATGCTGTTGAGCTTGGTTATAAAACTGTTGTTTTACAATCAGGAGAAGATTATTATTTCACAACTGAAAAACTTTGTAAGCTTATTGAGCGAATAAAAACATTAGATGTTGCAGTTACGCTTGGAATTGGAGAACGTTCTTTTGATGATTATAAAGCTTTAAAAGAAGCAGGTGTTAATCGCTTTTTGTTGCGTATTGAAACCACTGATAAACAACTTTATGCTAGTTTACATCCAAATATGGATTATGAGAATAGAGTGCGATGTTTAAATGATTTGAAAAAACTTGACTATGAAGTTGGTACAGGTTGTCTTGTTGGACTCCCAAATCAAACATTAGAATCTTTAGCTGATGACATTTTGTTTTTTAAAGAAATTGGGGCTGATATGGTTGGAATTGGTCCATTTATTTCTCATCCTTGTACCCCATTAAATACTGTTCCAAATGGAAATTTCGATTTGGCATTAAAAGTTATGGCAATTACTAGAATAATGCTTCCTAAAATTAATATCCCAGCAACAACAGCAATGGAAACTTTGCATAAAAATGGCAGGGTTATTGCACTTCAATCTGGAGCAAATGTAGTTATGCCTAATGTTACGGATTTAAAATATCGCCGAAACTATCAAATTTATCCTGAAAAGTTTTTTGACAAAGATAAATTGGATATTGAAGAAAAAATTAAATCAATTGGCAGAACAATTTCAAATACATATGGAAATAGCAAGTCTTTTAAGGTAAATCAATAAATCTGCTTATAAATGGTTGTATTTGTTCTTTTCTAGATTGAACATTAATAAGTCTTATTGCACCTTTATCAGCTGCTAGTTCTTCTACTATATCTTTGTAATTTATGCTGCTTTTATAAAGTGAAGAATTCTCAAAAGTATCAGATAAAGAATCTAAAACATTTTTTGCTTTTGTTTTTATTTTGTCAGAGGCCAGAAGATATGTGCTGCCTTGTGCACAGTCTGTAATCATTAATACAGAACCTTCTGCTTTGTTTTCTCTATCGATTTTATTTAGCGCATTTTCAATCCTGCGTTGTTGTTTTAAGTATTTTTCGCTTTGATATGTTTTTATTTGCCCAATGCAGAATTGTTTATCTGTTTTTGATTTTAAAACTTTAAGGTCTAATTTTACGAGTTCTTCTGCTGTTAAACTTTCAAGATTTGCATCTCTTTGAGCAAGTAGTTGGTCTGCCAATTTATCAGGCTCTGTAATTTCAGCAATTTTTGCAAGTTCGTTTGCTATTTTTCTATCTTCTGGAGTTGTTGTTACAGAAGTAAATTTGTCTGTATCTGAAATGATTGCACACCATAAAATACCTGCAATATCTTTCGGTATTTCAACACCGTTAACTTTAAAGTTTCTTGCAACAAGTGTTGCAGTTGCTCCAACAGGCATATATGTTATTGGTACTCTAGTTGAGTCTAGTACAAGTTGTTGTACGTGGTGGTCAACAACTCCCTCAATATCTTCTTTGTTTATTCCGTTTGCAAATTGGCAAGGGTTGTTGTGGTCAACTAAAATTATGCCGTTATTATCTGGAGCCAAAATTTGTTCTCTAGATATAATTCCGATGAATTTTCCATCTTTATTTACAGGGAAAAATCCAAAACTATTGTTTTTTACTGTGCTTACGGCTTCATGAACTGTTTCATTCGCTTCAAAACCAATTACTGATGTACTCATAATTTCAGAAACTGGAACTGCTTGTTGAAGCATACTTGTTGCTTTAGACACTTCTAAATCTGTTACCATTATAATTACGTTGTTTTTCTTCGCAAGTTCAATGATTTTTGAATCTACATCACAATCTTTTGTGATTATAAGTGCTTTTGCACCTTTTTTAATGGCAGTTTCTTGAATGTCTTTTCTATCTCCGACAACAACAATTCCGTCTTTCAGGTCAAAAGTTTCCATTTTTTCTTTTGAATAAGACCCGGCTTTTACATTTCCCTTTATTGTGTCATCAAGTGATAAGCTTCCTGTTAGTACGTGTGCATTTAATAGTTTTGCAACTCTTTCGTAAGGAATATTGTGTTTTTTTAATTCTTCTAAGTGATCAACAGGTTCTATTAAAAATTCAGCTAAGCTTTTTCTTGAAACTATTCCTGCAACAGTTCCAGCTTCATCTAGAACTGGTGCTGTTTTTAAATCTTTATCAATAATTAGGTCAATAAACTCTCTGATTGAAGCATTTTTTTGAATTGATATATCAGAAAGATTTTGTTTATCCATTGCTTCTTCTATGGTTAAACTTACATCTTTTTTTACTGTTGGTGGTTTTATACCAAATGCAGCAAGCGCGTATGCTGTTTCTGCATTAATATCGCCTGCGCTAATCGCTTGATATTCTTTTTCAGGGTCTGTTTTTAATTTATTTTCTAAATATGCTTGTCCAATTGCTGAACAAACAGAGTCTGAATCTGGTCTTTTGTGACCTATTACATAGGTTTTGTTACCATAAAAACTTATATTATATCGAGGGAAATGAGGGATAGAGTTAATCATTTTTTCTTTCTAATTGGTTATGTACTCGTTTTAAATCTCGTAAAAAATAATTTTGCTTGTTTGTAAATTTACTTTAACTTTTACTGTTAAAATGGCAAAAAAAATGCTTTATTGTTGTTAGGATGATATCTCTCTCTAGCTAACAAAGGAATGGTATGACAGTAGGCGCAATTTCTAATAATGCCCCTATAAGAAGATTAAAAGCAACAACTGCCTCTACAGTTGCATCCACAGTGGCGTCGACTAAGGCATCAACAGTTGCATCTACGACAGCGTCAACTACTGCTTCAACAACAGCGTCAACAACGGCGTCAACAACGGCGTCAACAACGGCTTCAACAACAGCCTCAACAACTGCTTCAACAACGGCTTCAACGACAGCTTCAACGATTGCATCAACGACTGCATCAAAGCATAAACATATTTCTTCAGCTTCAAATATTTTTGCTCCATTTCAAACATTCACAATGGGACAAGATTTAGCAGAAGAAAAATTGGATGTTGATGAAATGTACGAAACAATCGTTGCTGCATTTAATGTTGCTTTTGAAAAATCCGGTATAGATAAAACTTTGCGTCCAACTTTAGAAATTGTGTATAATTCAAAACTTTATACATTAACTCATGATGGAGATGTAACGATAACTAAAGCTTCCAAAAAAGATAGAGATAATAAATACGATTTGGCTCATTATAATTCAGATAATCACGTTGTGCGTTTTTATGCCAATAGATATGAAGATGGGTTGTGTGATTCTCCAGAAGAAACATTAGCTCATGAACTTTATCACGCACAAGAAGCCATTTTAAGAAACAGTATTCCACAAGAAGATAGAGATGAACTAGTTAGACAATGTTTAAGTGCAAGAATTATATTGGGTGAGGGGCATCCAATTATAAAATCATATGATGGTAAGAATTATACAACAATGTTACCACCAATAATGGCATCAACGTCAATGGCAAGTAATTTTTCAAGATTGGCAGACAAGAACTTATATTGTGATGATGATACTACTTTGAAGAAGATGCAACAGTATTACAAGTTAAAATATGATTCTGGTGTTAATATCAATCATCCAATGACTGAGCAATTAGAAGAAGAATTAGCACCTATTTTAAATGGTATAGAAAAGATAATACGTAAAAATCCTCATTACAAAGCGCGTAATATTAAAGGTTTCTTATTCTTTAATAGAAAAGGTGCTGTTGCTGAAAAGAAAAAAGAATTGTTATCTTATGCGATTTCCATTGAAAGCAGATATCAATTATTTAGACAAAGAGAAATAAAAGAAGATATGCCGATTTTAGAAAAATATAAAAAATCGGTTGTTAAAGAGTCTATTAATAATAATATAGAGGCTGTTGAATGTAATGTTAATCTTGAAAAGATTAGACAAAGAAATGAAGCCAAATTTAATTTTGACAAGTATAAAAATTCTTCTAAAAAAGAAGAACAAGCGGCTTTCTACATGTATTATTACAGTGAAGAAGAAATGATTGCCAGAAAGCAGGGTTATAAAGCTGAAAGAACAA
The DNA here is from genome assembly GCA_964574225.1 of uncultured Muribaculaceae bacterium. Classification (GTDB taxonomy): domain Bacteria; phylum Cyanobacteriota; class Vampirovibrionia; order Gastranaerophilales; family Gastranaerophilaceae; genus Avigastranaerophilus. The sequence continues at coordinate 6,167 of CAZNLZ010000049.1, forward strand.
AATTAAGGTCTCAAATGAAAGACAAAAACTTTACTAACAAGGCAATTTTAGCCAGAAAAATAATGGGTGAATACGTGAAAGGTTGGAAGGATGACTGGAATTCATTCGCTTTTCGTCTCCAACAAAATTTCATGCCCTCATTTTCTATGACAAGTGCATTAACTGTTGGCGTGGCAACATCTAATGTATATTTAAATCGTTAATGAACTTAATTTGTTTTTGCTCGTTATATAGGTTGTAGCCTTTGGAGTATGAGTAGTGAAAAAGAAAATTTTGTTTTTATTTTTGAGTCTATTTTTGATTTCAAATATTTCTGTAATGGCGAAACCGCCATCTAAAAAACCGCCTATTCACAGAACTCATCATCATTTTTCATCATCTTCTTCTCATTTAGTGAGAACAGATTATTATACGGATGAACATAAGTTCTCTGATTGTGATGAGCATAAAATGACATCAGAAACTGTTGTTAGTTATTATTCTGACGGTAGAAGATATTCTCATACTCGTTATACATTGAAAAATAAAGATGGTTCGATAATCGAGGATAATTGTACAAATGCGAGCCACTTGGTATATAAGAAAAATCATTATTTTATTTTTAGAAAAAACAAAAAATATAATTTAATGAGGGCTGATGGTGAAATTATATCTTCAAGAAGATATACCTCAATGCAAGAAATTGCGCCAAATAGATTGCTTGTTCGTGCTGATAAAAAGTATGGAATTATTGATTTGAATGAAAGTACCATTTCTCCTTTAAAATACAAATCTATAGAAGAAGTTGGCAAAGATTTATTCATTACTAAATTAAATGGATATTATGGAATGATGAATAGTTCTAATAATATCTTGATTAAAAATGAGTACGATAGAATTAAACCTTTATATGATACATACATTTTGAAAAAATTTGGTGATTATGGTTTGGCTGATAAAAATGGTGAAATAATACTTGAACCAATATATGATAAAATCAAGTCTTTAGGTGAATATATTCTTGTTAAACAGGGCAAATATTATCAAGTATATGATTCTGCTGGTAAATTATTATCAGACAAATACTATAAAAAAATAAAATTGAATAGAAATACCCTTGAGGGTAAACAAAATAATGGAGAATGGTCAAAGCTTGAAATTAGTTTGTAGGTTTATCGTTTAGGTTTAAATCTGCAAATAATTTAACTGCTTCATAAACTCTTGGTCCAGAACGGTTTATAATATCGCGTTGAGCTTCTGTTAGATATAGAAATTCAGCGTTTGGCAATAATTTTTTTATCTTGTCTATGTTTGTTGGAAAACAGATAATAACAACATCAGGGTTCATTTTCATTGCATACTCTAGTGTTATATTAGGGTAATAATGCTCAATATATGATGTTACAGATGTGTGTCCTGCTTTTTCTATAATATCTGTAATAAAGCTTTTTTCTCCAATTGTAATTAATGGTTCTGTTTGAACAACATATAAAATTTTCTTTGGCTTTTTCGTTTTATTTTGTTCGACTTTCTTTTTTATATTAGCAATTAATTGGGGTGCATTTTCCTCTGTATTTGTAAGCTTGGCAATATAGTTTATTGCATCATAAATTTCTTCTATTTTCGTAAATTCAAAATATATTGGTTTTGTTTTTGTTTGAGATAATTGCCCAAGCATTGGTTTTGCTGATGACATAGAAAATAGATAATCTGGCTTTAATTTTACCATCATTTCCATATTAACAAAGTAAGTATCTCCAATAATTGGTTTTTCTTTTGTTTCTTCTGGGAAATTGCAGGTTGTAGAAACTCCAACTAAATTTTTTTCGGCATTAAGTGCGTAAATAATTTCGGTTGGAACAGGTGATAAACTTGCGTATGTGGTTGCAAAGCTAGGAATACAGCAGAAAATAAATATAAAAAAGATAAAAATTATCCTGTAATTTTCAACCAATTTTAGACCGTCCTTGCGATGTTTCGCTTCGCTCAACAAGACATTATTTCTGTCATTCTGAGGTTTCTGCCGAAGAATCGCAAATGTATTTTTGTTTAAGGGAATAATTCCGAATCTAATTAAATATTTGTATATGGAAATCTTCATCGCTGTTTATTACCTTAAAATTAATTCCAAAAATTGCGTTTAGAGTCTCTGGTGTGAAAAATTTATTTTTTTCTTCGCAGATTATTCTGTTTTGTTTTGTTAGACCTATAAAATAATCGCCATAACTAGCTGATAGGTTAATATCGTGCAGAACAATCAAACAAGAAATCCCTTTGGTCGTAAGTTTTTTGATAATATCTAAAACTTTTATTTGATTTATTAAATCCATATTAGATGTTGGTTCATCAAGTAAAAATACATCGGCATTAGAAACTAAGCCTAGCGCGATGTTTGCTTTTTGAAGTTCACCAGAACTTAAGTTATCAATCAATGTATTTTTTCTATCAGTAAGCTCTAATAACTCAAGGGTTTCATCAATTTTTTGTTTTTCTTCCTTTGATAAAAACC
>CAZNLZ010000050.1:0-8651 GCA_964574225.1 uncultured Muribaculaceae bacterium
GCAAAATACTATAATTATTTTTTAAAAAAAGATTATTTATTATCAAAATTTAATATTTTAAAAGATAATCTAAACTTATTACAAAACAATTTATATAATTTTAGCGATGAAAAAGAAAAAATTTTTATATCTAAATCATTAAATTTTTTGTTCAAGTTTATTAAAAATGATAATGAAATATTTAATGTTATTAATAATATTGAAAATAGTGTAGAAGTAATTAAATCAAATGATTTCTATGATATAAATAAGTTTCAATCAGCATTAGATTGTGTTCAGAAAGCTGAAGAATTAAATTTTTATTCATATTTTTTATCTGGAGTTTTAAATACAAAAATTGGATATAATTTTTCATCATTAGACTACTTTGTTAAAAATAAAAGATTAAATCCATTTTATGACTATTATTTAGAACAAATTAACTCTGGGGTATTTGATAACTACGAATATATTATGCTTTCTCAAGCTTATGATGTGCAAAATTTAGGGGTATGGACATTAGCATATTTATTAAAAAAGAATACAAACGTTAATGTTGTATTGGGGGGAAATTATCCTAGCAGACTGTCTGAGACATTTAAGAATAACTTAAAGATTTTTAATGAATATTTTGATTATATTTTAACAGGATTAGGACAAGAATCTATTATTGAGTTTGCAGAATTCGTTCACGATAAAAGAAATATAAAAGATGTTTCAGGATTAATATACTCAGAGTCAGGAAAAATATATAGTAATGAGCCTAAAACGTTTTTAACAAATCCATTAGAACGTACACCTATTTCATTTGATGGAATTAATTTTAATGATTACTTAATACCAGAAATTGTTGTACCATTTCAGGTGTCAAATGGCTGTCCTTGGCAGAAATGTACATTTTGTGTATTTCATGATGGGAAATCAAAATTCCAGATTGTTCCGCCAAAACAAATTGCAAAAGAATTTAAGTATTTAAATGAAAAGTATGGGATAACTAAATTTGAATTTGCGGATGAATCATTATCACCTAAATATTATTATGAATTTGCAAAGGAAATTTTAAATTTAAAACTCGATATTTCTTATTATGGTTTTGCAAGATTTGATGATAACTTTACGTCAGAAATCCTTGAAACAATGTTTAAATCTGGTTTCAGAATGTTTGAATGGGGCTATGAGACTCCATCTAAAAGAGTAATGGAAATTTACAATAAAGGAATAAATATTGATTCTAGGCATAACATTATGCACAGAACAAATAATGCTGGCATTTGGAACTATTGCTTGACAATTGCTGATTTACCATTTGAAACAAAAGAAGAAATTTTATATGACTATGATGTGTACCTAAATAATATTGGCATATTCAATTCTCGCTTAATTTCAAGATTTCATTTATATAAAAATGCACCGATATACAAAAATGCGCACAAGTATAATATGGTTAATATTAAAGATAATGGTGATTTATCAATACATTGTGAATATGAGAGAGATATTAATAAAACACTTGTTTCTGATTCTGATATACTAAAAAAGAGAAATGAATTATATTCAATATACAAAAACACTTTTTGGTATAAACTGTTAAAAGGGTATGACGAATATTTATTTTTATATGTAGATAAATATGGAATAGATAGGTGTAAAGCAGGAACTTTTTAGTATGTTTTTTGATTTTATATTTAATAACGATGAAATAATTGACTATAATTTTTGTATTAATTTACAACCTCATCTTTATAAAAAATATTTAATGAAACTATTCAAAGAAAAAATGGGGTATAGCTTCAATTTAGACTCGCCTAAAACATTAAATGAACTTATTCAATTTCTTAAAATTTATGACACTACTCCAGAAAAAGAGTATTTGACAGATAAAACAAATATATATAATTACGTTAAAGATAAACTTGGAAATTCAAGCCTAATTAAAGAAGTTTATAAAGTTTATGACAACATAAACCAAATTAATTATGACGAGCTTCCTAATAAGTTTATGATTAAATTAAATAATTCTTGTCGTGCTAATTTTCCTGTACTTAATAAGCAAAAAATTAATCAAGAACTGGATTTATATATTAAAACATTTTTTGAAAATAATTCTAAAATAAATTATGCTTTCGTAAATGGATTTGAATTACAGTATAAAAACATTGAACCCAAAATTATTGTTGAAAGACTTTATCCAAAAATTTCTGAGATACAAGTTTTATGTTCTTATGGCAAACCTATATTAATTTCATATTTGGATGAAAAAAACTATATATATAATAAAATTTATAAAATAGACGAAAAAGAAAATATTATTGGTGATATACCAGTAAAATGTAGTGTAAAAAACCTTGTTGATGTATCAAAAGAACTTTCAAAAGAATTTAGGCTCATTAGAGTTGATTTTATGGTTGTTAATGGTCAATATCCATTCTTCCAAGAATTTACATTCACACCATATTCTGGATTTGCAGAAAAACAGATTATTGAATTTAATTCAAAAGAATATTCAGCTCTTTGTAATAAAATTGTGAAGGATACCAATAAAATTGGGAAATAATATTTTTATTTGGAATAATTCAGCAGTTACTAGCTCTATTCTTAAAAAATTTGATGTACAAGATACTGTTAATAATATTTTTTATGCGAATTCTAGACTTTTGGAATTTAGTAAACGTCCAATTTTATTGAATACTGACGGAATCAATTTAGTTAGGGAATTAAAAGAAAAAAAAGTCGAATATGTATTTAGTAATTCAGAAGCAAACGCAAATAGGTTTCTAGAATATTGTGCTTATAAAGGATTTAAGACAATAGGTGCAAATTTTAATAATGTTCTTTTAGAATCTTCTAAAAGTTATTCAAAATCATTAATGAAAAAGTATAGTATTCAGACATCTGATTACTGTGTTGTTGAAAATAAAGATGAACTCTGCAATGTATTATCGCAAATTGGTTTACCTTGCGTCATAAAAGCTGATGGTATGGCAAAAAGCCTATCTGCTATTGTTATAAATGATGAAAATGAATTCTATAATATTTCAAAAAAATATTTAGATGGATTTTTTGGCTCCTCTTCAAAAAGAATTATTGTTGAAAAATTTATTTTTGGAAAAGAAGTATCAATTCCACTTCTTCTTGACGGTAAAACAATAAAAATATTTAGTACCGTTAGAGATTATAAAAAAAGAAATGATAATGACCTAGGTCCAAATACTGGAGGAATGGGCTCAGTTGCTCCATATAATTTATCAGCAAATGAAATCAATCTCTTAAATGCACTTATAATCAAGTTAAATAAATTATTAGAAAATGAAAATCTTTTCTATAAAGGATTTATGACAATTAATGTTATTTTTACAGAAAATGATGTTTATCTTTTAGAAATTAATACAAGACTTGGCGATTCAGAAGGACAAGTTATTTTAAGCCTACTAGAGACCGATTTAATGGATGTTTTTGAGTCAATCTATAACCAAACACTTGATAATATAAACTTGCGTTTTAAAGCAGAATATGCGGTTGCTGTTAACATTATAAATAATTCATATCCGAATATTTTAGAAAATGAACAAGCATTAATTGAAAAACACTGCATTGATAACATTTTGAATCGTGATATTGATTTATTCTTTTATAAATTAGCAAGATTAGAAAATAATTCTTATATACAAGGTAATGATAGATTTATTTCTCTTGTTTCACAAGGTAAAACTATTAACGGAGCTAGAAATAAAATATATTCTAAAATTAATGGTATTATAGGTAATAATATTCATTACAGAAATGATATAGGTAAAGATATTAATGAAAAATAACATTGCAACAATAAGTATTAATTCTGAATGCAATAATAATTGCTTATATTGTTTTAACCGTAAAAAAATTTCAGAAAAAAAAGAATTAACAATTGATGAAATTAAAGAAATTTCGCATTGGTTGAAAAAAACATATTCTGGTATTGCAGTGCTTGGTGGAGAACCTCTCTTACACTCAAATTTCACAGAAATAATTGAATATCTATCCACAGAATTTTCACACGTTAAATTAATTACGAATTTAGTTACTGATAATGAAAACATAATCAAAACGTTAGCTAAAATTGATAATCTTTCGTTTTTAATCAACACAACAACAGATAAAAAAAATAAGGAATTATTTAATAAAAATATTAATTCACTTTTTATAGAAAAGAATTTTAAGATTAATAATGACAACTATCCTGTATTTAGCTTAGTTTTTACCGGAAATAAAGAAATCGATACAAATGCAATTGATAATGTAATTAGCATATTTAAAAAATTCCCGCAAAAGTTTTGGCGCTTGAGGATAATGCCAAATATGCCATGCATAGACAACAAAATTGAATATAAAATGATGAATTATGACTATCAATTTAATTATTTTATTGATAAGGTTTCGACACAACTTGGCAGAATAAATCTATCTTTTGACTGCGGAATAAATTTCTGTTTTATTTCTCCAAATGTCTTACAAAAATTAAAAAATACTTTTTGTTTTATATATAGTTATTCGTTTTGTGGCGGACCACATACAGATATAACTGTTGATAAAAAAATTTCTTATTGCCATTATCTTTCAAATTTATATTATCAGTCTAAATTTTATTATGAGTTTGAATCACCAATTGAATATTTAAAAAATAATGAAACAATTAAAGAAAAATATTTAACTGAACACCAATTTTTATGCAAAAAAGCAATGAATAAAGACAACTGTTCCAGAAACTGTCTTGGTTTTTGCCCAGCACTTACATCAAAAATTTTAGAAAAAAATCTTAAAGTTAATGAATAAAACTACATTCCAAATGGATTTTTCTTATTATATTCATCCATAAACTTTTTAGCCTTTTCGAACTTTTTTTGTAGGGTATCAGCTAATTTTTTCTCAAAATCTTTTTTCATTTTTTCTTGTAAATCAGTCATTTGTTTTTTGAATTTATTTAATTCTGCAACTGTATAATCATCGCCTTTATATTTACGTTTTACTTTCTCCATAGCGATTTCAGCGTCAACAATAATTTTAAATAAATCGTCGAGTTCTTTATCATCTAATCTATATTTTTTCAATCGTTCTCGCAATGCCTTTTTCTTTTCATTGCGTTGAAACACAACTTCATTAAAGCCATCATCATTTTCTGGATCAAAAAATTTTTCAATAAATTTGTCGTAACTCATATATTATCTCTTACTCAAACTTGTATTCGCAAACTTTATCAATACCATATTTGCATAAATATAAGAATATAATTTCTCTACTCATAAGATGGAACGATAAAGCATTTCCATAAGCTTTTGCAGCTCTATCTGTACACAATTTTAAGACTTCATTTAACTCTTTCTTCGTCATACCTTTTGCAGTATATGAATAAGTTGGTGAAAACTCTGAAACTTGTTTTGTTTCACCAATTACACCATATTTTTCAGGTGCTTCACGAAGTTTTGTATGTTTTCCCATTGTGAATACACTTTGACCATATGAATTAATGATATCAGTATTTTCACATATCATATTAATTGTTTTCATTGCACAACTTCTTGTTTCTGCAGGAAAACCAAAGAAAATAAATGCAAAATTATAAATTCCAGCTTCTCTAGAAGCACGCAAAATATTAAGTCTATTTTCAACATCAATACCTTTGTTGATTAGTTTCATTATCTTTTTAGAACCAGACTCGAAGCCCCAAAGAACCATTCTTAAACCAGCTTTTTTAGCTAGTTCACACAATTCTTTAGTAAAACCATTTTCTATCCTTGCATCACAGAAAAATTCAACGCCTAAATCTTCTTCAATAAAACGTTTTGACATAGCTTCCATATATGCAGGACTTATTGCTTCGTCAATAAATTCAAACTTAGTTATTCCATATTTATTTTTAAAGATCTTAATTTCTTCAACAAGCTTGTCAATATTTTTTATATTGTAATACATACCAAAATCGTGGTCACAGAAGCTACATTTTCTCCAATAGCAGCCTCTTGATGCAGGAAATGGCATAACAATCTCTGGAATAAAATACTTATCTAGCTCATAACCATCAAGACTTGGTGGCAATAAATCATTTAACTTTTTAGGTTCAACCTTATCATTAAACATTACTTTGCCGTCTTTTAAATACATTAAGTTTGGAACTTTTTCAATTGGAATTTCACCATTAATATGTTTTGCAAGTTCAATAACAGGAATTTCACCCTCTTCAACTAGAAGTGAATCACAGAAAAGTTCAAAAAATTCTGGATATTTTTCTAATGATTCTGTAACACGACCAAAATGGTTACCACCAATATTAATATGTGCATTTGTATGCTTCTTTAACAAATTAGCTAAAGTTAAACCAGCAATAATTTGACTTGATGAATTAATTGAAATTCCAATGTATTGAGCATTTTCTTCTTTTATCTTATCTAGCATTAGTTCTAAATAAGGTTTAAAAATATTAGATGATTCATCAAAAACATAATATTTAATCTTTTCATAATCTAACGAAAGCATTTCATTCATATATGATGTAAATTCAATTCTTGTTGGATAAAAAGGCATTGAACAAATTTCTAATGCTAAATTTATATTATTTACCGCTGATTTAAATAATTTTGGTTGATAAAAATCCTCATCGGTTTTAAATACTTTTTTTGCTCTATCTATAAGAATAGGTACTTTAGAAAGATTATTACCATGCTTGTTTAATGTTGTATCAATCATCGAAGCTTTTGCAATTTCATTTTGTTGTGCAAAAGTATAATCAGAGAATTTTTTATTCTTATCAAAATATTTTTTAATGTTCTCTTTTAATTCAGAGCGCATCTTAATAGCTGTATCAAGTGAAGCTTGAATATAGTCTTTATCCAAAATTTTGTTATAAAAATCTATATTTAAGTCTAAAACAGAAGCCTCATACGCTGTACCTTTTAATTGACCTAGCAATGTTGGTAATGCGAAATGAGGACTTACTGGCATCCACTGTGGTGGAAATATTAATAATGTTTTCATACAATAAAACCCTCTTTCGAGGATTTTATCATATTTTTGCTATCTATTGCAATTCTGAACCGAATTTAATTGTTGCTTTTCTGTTTGCTTCTTTAGTAATTTCTTCTAAATCTGTTGCAGTTGGTTCTGTACCATTTTTAGCTATGAAATCTTGTTTTGCGTTGTAAATATATTCTTCGATGAATTTTTCTCTTTCATTTTCAACTTTTTCTTGTTCTTCTTGAGCTTCAAGTTCTTCTAATTCTTTTAGTTCTGCAAGAGTTTCTTCAGTTGAAGTTGATGAACCAACACCGCCTGTTCCTGGTGCCAAGCCGTTTCCACCCCATAATTGGTTAACTGCATTTTGTGCACCACTTCTGAAGTTTCCGTTATCTTTGATTTGACCGTATAGTTTGTCTAATCCTTCGTTAGAATATTTATCAAATTCACCAGATTGGATTAAATCTTCCATACCATTAATATATTCGAAGTATTCTGCTTCTGTGAAGCCTTTGAAGTCTGCTTTAGATACACAGTCATAACCCATTTCGTCTAAAATGCTTGAAAGGTTGAATTCTGCGCCTTGTGCATAACCGTCTGGAATTAAACAGTCAGAGAAGATTATGCTACCTTTGTTGCCTTTTTCATCTGTCAGGATTTCAGCATCGTCGCTATAAACGTGGCTCATGATTTCTTCAGTTGTCATTTTTTCAATTTGTTCTTTACTTGGCATTTTAACTAAAGAGAATACATAAGTTCTGTTTGTATCACCTACAGCGTCTGCTCTAATACCTTTTGATGCTAAGTATTCAATAGCCGCATCAGATAAGTATGATTTTGAACAGCTACCAAAGTTCACTTGGTCATTTTCACCGATGTTATACATAACATCTCTAACAATTTCATTAATATAAAGGTCTAATTCACTATCATATGAATCTGCAATTGCATCTAATAATTTTTGATCTTCATATTCGCCAGTTTCTTCATTATATGTATTTACAGTCCATTTATCGTTATCTTGTAATCTTTCGATAGCGCACTTCATTCTATCTTCATATGCGCCAACTCCATCACCAGCAAATAAGCTATTGTTTTTTACTGAATTGTATGCTTCATTAATTTCTGTTCTTGAAGCACCATTGCTTGTATTTTTGTCACCCTTGTCGTTTTGGATGTTTTGTTGCAATTTTGCTCTTAATGCATCTAAACTCATAAAATCTCTCGCTCTCTAAAATATAGTATCCTTAATTTAATTAAAAATTTTTATTTTAGAGAATTGACAAATTTAACACAATTGTTAAGAAATGTTAAATAAAAGATATATAATTGTTATATAATTTTATTTTTTGGTAAGCGATACAACAAGCCCCGTTAACGCAAAAAGAGCAAGAACGTTTGGGATAACCATAAGGTTATTAAACATATCTGTTAGTTCCCAAACAAAGTCACTAGAAATCAGTGTACCAATCATTATAAAAATTAGCGCAAGAATAGTATAAATATTAATTGCTAGTTTGCGGTTTTTATCACCCATAAGATAAATCATATTTATTTTACCAAATAGGTTCCAACCTAAAATTGTTGAATATCCAAAGAATAACAAACAAACTGCTACAAACATTGCACCAAAATTATTTCCTAAAATTAAACCAAAAGAAGTTTGAACTAAATTTGTTTTAGTTAAT
>CAZNLZ010000051.1:0-8575 GCA_964574225.1 uncultured Muribaculaceae bacterium
TTATAAAATAAACCGCATATTTAGGCAACAAAAGTAGTATTAATAATGTAGAAAAATTAAATACGTATATACTTAAATATAGACATAAAAAAGTTTGACGATTTTTAAGTTAATTTGTATCATTTTGTTATACTTTTTTACCCTGTTGATAATGAATTAAAATTTTGTGGAAGTTATTTAATATTGCTTTGTTTTTAGCACGAAGGAGAACATAAATGAACAATACATTCAAAAAAGCTCTTTGTATAAGTACTATTTTCGTTTTTAGCGGAATAAATGCTTCATATGCAGATACTGAAATCAACAATGAATACTCAACAGAAAAATTTTACAATTTACTAACACCAGACTTAGTATTCCCTGAAAAAAAAGCACCTTTTACCACACAAAATAACTTAGATATTTTAAAAAACATTGCAGAAAAACATCCTAATGACAAAAACATTCAAAAGCTATACCACGAACACGTAGGATATTTTGCTAGAGGAAATGAAAATAGATTTGTTGCTCTTAACGAATTAAAAGAATCTATGAAGTATCTTGACCAACAAGATAAATTAGAAGTAATTAGAATGCACGACCAAATTGCAAGAAGTTACACTGAAGTTTGGAAGTTCAAAGATGCAGAAAAAGAATATAAAATAATATCAAAATTAATGAATGAAAATAAAAATTTATTAGAAGCTAATCATATCATTAACGATTGTACTTCAAGAATGTATTACCATTTAGGTAACGGTGAATTGAATAAAATCTTTCCTTTGTACAAGAAAGGATGGGAAACACTCGACAATAGCGACAAAAGAGATATCAATCTTAAAGTTTACCTAAATGAACCAATGATTCAGTATTATGTCCACACTCACGATTTAAACAATGCAAAAGATGCATTAGATTTGCATTGGACTTTAGCAGAAGAAACAGATAATACAGATTTAAAACTATTCACACAAAAAGAATATCTTAATCATTACAAAATGATGAGTGATATAGATAATATTAAAAACACATTAAAGAAAATAAAGAAACTAAATAAAGGTCTATACAGCAAAGACAGCCTTGAAACAATTGATGAAAATATAACTATTGCAAATGCATATCTATACATAGCAGATATGTATGTTTATACAAAAGACTATGCTCTTGTGCCAGAAATACACGAGAAAAACATTAAAAAATATGCTAAAAAGGCTGAAAAATATGCAAATGATGCTGTAAAATATTCAGAACAATACAAAGAAATATACCCAACAATATACGCAAGAGCACTTCAATCTTCTGCTAATTTAGCTGTAAAACTAGATAAATATGAAGAAGCAGAAGAATTAATGACAAAAGCTATTGAATACTATGAAAAATCAAACCCAGAACTTTCATATTACCTATTCAATGGAAATAAGTTCTTTGGATATCTATATAGAGAAATGGAACAATATGATAAAGCAATAGCACAATACAAAAAAGCAGAAAAAGCGTTGAATGCAATTAAAAAAATTCCTTATATTGAGCACAGAACATTATATTCAGAAATGGCAAAAACATACTCAAAAATGAACAAAGAAGCAGAAGCTTTATATTATTCAAATAGAACCATTTCTATTTCAAATTCTAAATTTGGTGCAAATTCTATCAGAACAATAGATGGATATAAAAAGAAAATGAATAATTATAGAAATCTAGGCAAAAATGAACTTGCGATTACAGCAGCAAAAGAACTTTTATACAAAATTAAAGAATCTGGAATTGAAGAAGACTATGGCACAGAATTTGAATGTTATTTCTTAATTGCAAAAGAACACCTAAAAAAAGGCAACCTAGATGATGCTTTGACAAACGCAAAAAAAGCTTTAGAAACTTCTTTTACTGAAATTAATAAAGCTGAAGCAAATGACCTGATTGCAGAGATATACAAACAACAAGGCAAGAAATTAAAAGCATTACAATACAAATTAAAATAGTTAAAAAAAGAACCTCTTATGAGGTTCTTTTTTATTCATATCTAATATTAGAAATTGCTTTAGGATTATATACTACATAACAAGCATCAAACCTTGAAGCACCATAAGCCATATCATAGCCAAGTTCATTAACAATTAAATCTCGAGTATATTCAAAAAGAACTTTTCTTGCCGCATTCAATCCATATTTTGCTGTTCCATATTCACTTTGTGGAATTTCAATAAAATTAGCTATTTCTGTTGTCACACCAGTATTGGTAATTCTGTCAAAATAAGGCCCTTCTACAAGCGCACATTTACCTTTGCAATCTGCTTTTAAAACGGCACTATTATATTCTCTAGCGGAGCCATAAGAAGGAGAGAAATAGAAGCCAGGACCAAATTGAGTTCTTGCAATTTTATCCACATCAAAACCATTTTTAATTATTTGATCACCAGTAGTTGTTGACCAAGTTGAGTGATACAAAGTCTTATCAACGTCGCCTAAACTTTTTATTATAGACGATTGAATAGCCTCTTTAACTGTCATCATTTCTTTTCGTCCAGACGCTGTTTCAATTTCAAACGGGGTATTATCAAGATAATTCTTTAGTCGTTCATCCAATTTCCCATTTTCATCAAAACAAACAGAAAGGATTTTATTACAATACTCATTTCCAAGCGCATCTTGTCTTTCCCAATCAACACTAAAATCATTTAAATCTGCATATAAAGCAGGATTTGGTAATTGTTCTTTTACGCCCATTGTTTTTTTACAATTATTACAACCAAAAGATTGCTTTTGAGGATAATTTTTTACAGAATATATTCCCAAATTATTAAAAGAAATTTTCATTTTCAAACCTTTTCCGCTAGTACAATCCTATAAAACACCGTAAAAAAATATTTTGTCCTACTTAAACAATATGATATAATTTGTTTTGAATACAAAATAGATTGAGGGAAAAATGAAAAAACTTTTAGCTTTAACAATTGGTCTTTTACTTAGTACAAACTTAGTTTTCGCAGCCAAAAATTATCCTTGTCCAAAAGTATTACTTTCAAAAATTGGCATTACAAAACTAGATAAAGGCGAAGCTTTTAAATATCCATTAGAAGAAGGTTCAATAATTGAATGTTATGCAAAAAGAGTTGATGGAAGTATTGATGATTTTACAGAATACAATGATTATTTTGTAATGAAAGATGGAAAACTATATTCAAACACAATGCATAAATACTATAAGCCAGAAAAAACACACATTATGAAAAAAGTAGATAATGTAAAATTAGAAGGTGATAAAAAAACACTAAGACTATATGACCCATTATGGGAGCCTTCAATCAGACACCATATGCGTACAGTAAAAATTAATACACAAACTGGCGAATACTATATGAAAGGAACTCAAGACAATTGGATGTGGTACAGAAACATAACAGCAACTGGTTATTGCAGAATAAAGAAATAAAAAGCACCACATAAATTCATAATATTTATAAAAAGCAGATTTTAAAATCTGCTTTTTGTTATTAAATACAACTTCTGGGCATTTTAATAAAGTAATATTTTGAAAAGGATATAAAATGAAATTCAAGAATGGAATAATACTATTACTTGTGGGACTATTTTTTCTAGGCATTAGTTTTGTGATGAATAAACTTGACGAAAACAGAATGCAAAACTTAGATGCTAGCACGTTTTCAATACAAACAGACTATAAAGTAAGACGAGATAGTGATTCGACAATGTACACACCGCAATACACATACGTTGTAAAAGGCAAGAAATATGTCTGCACATCAAACTTTTCATCTAGCATAAAGCCTTCAAACGAACCAAGAAAAATATTTTATAATTCACAAAACCCTCACGATTGTTTCCCACAAAAAGGACAACAAGAAAAAATCTTTTTATTTATTTTTACACTCATCCCAATAATTGCTATTGTTGCTGGTGTTGCGTCTATGCTTGGATTATTACCAGAGCCAACACAACCACTTACACACGATGAATTCGTACAAGAATACAGACAAAAAAAGAAACGACGCAAAAGAATTGATGAATAATAAAAAAGGCGGATTTTATATTAATCCGCCTTTTTCAAAAAAAATATTACCAACCCCAAATTAGCATAGCATTATACTTTGTATTAATTAAATTCAAAAAATGCTCCAAAGTACTTAAATACTATCCCTAATGTAAAATTCTACCAATCTGTCAAAATAAAAATGGAAAAGAAAATGGAGGTATTTTTATGAATTTTCTGCGTTACTCTGCTTATTCATTAGTATTAATAGGCGCATTAAACTGGGGCTTAATAGGATTATTTGATTTTAACCTTGTTAGCTTAATTTTTGGAGATATGACAATTTTTTCAAGAATAATATACTCGTTAGTTGGTGTTTCTGCTGTTGCAAGTATGTTTATGCTACCAAATTGCGATATACACAAAGATGAATACTGCAAATGCGATATTTAAAAATAAAAGGTGAGTTTTATGCTCACCTTTTTAATTGCAAAAAACAAATTTAAGAAGAAGCAATTTTAGTTTTTTAGGGAACTTTATAAATATATGAAAAATGACTATTTCAAAACAAATTATGAAATATATGATAGACCAATTACAAAACTAAATTCAGAAGCAATTGACGATTGGGCTCCGCCAAGACTTATGACTGTTTTTTCAAGATATACACAAAACAGCTATTTTGAGCAAATCAACAATGCATTAAGGAGTGGTTATTCTGAAAGTGTTTTGGTAAATGATGACATTGAAGCTTTGGATAAACTTTTCAAACTAGTTCCAAATAAATTAAAGAACAAAACGCCAATGACAGTTTATAGGGGCGCACGAATTACAAAAGAACTTGATGACATTTTGCAGGGCAAAGCGAACACCGATATATTTACTGAAAAAGCATTTGTATCAACATCAAAAAATAAACAAGTTGCAAAACAATTTGCAATGCGAAACGACAAAATAGTTTTTGAAATTGAAATTCCAGTAAACTCAACATTTATTGAAGATTCAATGATGCCTTCATACGCTCGTTCAAAGATGACAAACGAAGAAGAAGTTTTATTGCCAAGAAATGCCCAATTCAAAATAACAGGTTTTGACCCAAAAACTAGAACAGTAAAAGCAACTTATTTAGGGCAAAAACAACCATTAGAAATGCCAGAAATTTTCGAATATTCTGGAGCTAGTGTGATGAGCGATATGAACAAAAACCTTTTAATAATTGATAAAGAACCCCTAAACAACAAAGAGCTCAAAAAAAATTTTAATGAATAAAAAGAATTATTGAAAAAAGCAAACTTACTTGTTAAATTAAATTTAGGATCATAATACTCATTAAATTTAAAATCATCAACCATACTAGAAAAACCTAGCACATCTACAAATGCAATATATTTTTCTTTTTGATATTCAACTCTATCTATCACCATTTAAAAAAACCTCTATAATATTAAATTTTGTGAATTCCACTAAACACAATATTTCAATATTTTTTGCCAAATATTTTTTCATTTTGCCCACAGAATAATTATAGCTAAAAATGGTCAGAATATAAAACAAAGCACATTAAACACTATACAAACTGAACAAAAAGTGGTTTAAAGCAAGTTATTGCAAATAAAAAAGACGGATTTTAAGATCCGTCTTTTTTGATATGGTGGAGCTTCACGTACGGTTTGAAACTCTCCGTTTCTCAAATCCATATCCAGCATATATTTGAACCCACTTCAAAACCTGCAGTTTTTTTGAAGACTATCTAAAAAAATTTGTGCAGAAAAAAATGCAAAAATATGCTAAAATAGCATTATATTTGTATAGGGAACAGCACATATGGATAATTTTGAAGAATATAAAAAACAAAATGAACCTGAAAAATACAAAAAGGCTGAAAACTGGGGCATTGCCATTGGTTTACAGCAAGTTGATGGTTTAACAACTTCAAAATATCTTATTGAAGTTGCAAAAGACAATATCGAAGGCAAAATCTCTATTGATGAAGCCAATGAAAAAATTTCTAGATACTACAGAGAAAACCCTGCAAAAACTTTAAAAGAACATAATGAGAAAGAAGCTGATGAAGTTTCAGCTCGCATTACAAAACTATTGAGCACACATACTTTTTCGTTCAGTCCCGCAGAATTACTTTCTATCCACAAAGTTTTATTCACAGGAATACTAGATGATGAAATAGCAGGAAAAATTAGGACTTACGAAATAACAAAAAAAGAGCCAATTTTAAATGGTGATACAGTTATATATGGTCGTTCAGATAGTATTAAAGAAACTTTGGACTACGATTTTTCTCAAGAAAAACAATTCAATTATAAAGGTCTTTCTATAAAAGAAAAGGTTGAACATCTTGCAAAATTCATATCAGGAATATGGCAAATTCATCCGTTTGGCGAAGGAAATACAAGAACTGTTGCAGTGTTCACTATTAAATACTTGTATACATTAGGCTTCGAAACCAATAATGATTTATTTGAAAAACACGCACAATATTTCCGTAACGCTTTAGTGCGTGCAAACTACCAAAATTTAAAAAACGATGTTGCATACACAATGGAATATCTAAATAAGTTTTTTGCAAATCTTTTATTAGATGAGCAAAACTTACTAGATAACAGAGAAATGCAAATCAAGGATGATGTTAACGCCCAGAAAAACGCCCAGAAAAACGCCCAGAAAAATGAGGAACTAATTCTTAAAATTATAATAGATAACCCTAAAACAACTCGGAAAGAATTAGTAGAAAAAACTAGTTTGACTGATGATGCTGTTAAATGGGCAATAAATAAACTTAAAAAAGAAAACAAACTCCGCCGTATCGGACCAGATAAAGGCGGTCATTGGGAAGTTATTTAATTTACTCAATCTATTTTTATCATTCTAACTATTTTCAGAATCTTTGATATGTTTAATGTATATTTGAACCCACTACAAATACTGCGGGTTTTTTAAAGACTATTTGAAAATTTTGTGCAGAAAAAATGTTATTTTTTGTTTGGTTAAACTCCAACCTACAGACTTTAGGGTACAATCTTTGAACATTTATGTTAAATCCATTTAATTGCAAAGAATTACAGAAAAATATAAAACAATATTTTTCCGAATAGATTATAAACGATATCTTCTCCTGCTGCGATATTTTGGGAAATATAGAGGATTGGTATATACTCTTTGAACTGATGGTTTTTTCCGTAATTCTATTTGTAATTTATCAATATCAGACATTAGATTATTTAAATAGTTTAAAATTGCGTTGTTTAATACATTCTGAACAAAAGTCTGTTTTGTCATTCTTATAATTATTGCCTGATTGTTCAACCTATTTGGAAGCAAACAAAATAAATGAAATTTAGGGTTGTTACAATCAGTAATTTCTTCCAAACCAGCAAAGTCAAAGAAGACAGGAACTTTACTATTTTGCCATAGTTTCGAAACAATTTTTTGAGAATTTGAACACAAGAAAATCATTGGTTCCTGTATTTTTCCTAATGGTCTGAAGTCACCTTTTAAAAATTTTTCGTAATCATTTTTTAGTCTTGTTCCGTCAACAACCCATAAAATATTTTTATAGAATTTATCACGAGATAATTTTTCTTCATGTTTTATACTTGAATGTTGAAATTCAATTACAAGATTGCTATTCGTACAAACATCAGCTATATGTTTTTCTCCAGTTAAATCATCATAAAGTATTTTTTCTTGCCATTGTATAGGAAAATTATTTTTCCATTTTCTATGCCATAAAGTTTCATTTTCCCACCACACATCACATTTTTGTTTTGATTTATGTGCCCAATGATTAATTTTTATACTTCCACATTTAGCAATCAGAGTTTCACCACAAAATGGACAAATCCCAGTTAAACCTTTTTTTGCTTCAATTTTTCTTCCATTTACCAATGCAAACTTCATATTGCTAATTCCCTATACATATTTGTTTAACAATACTAATGCATTATTTGTAAATTTTAGTATTACCTAATAATTTATTAATTATTCTGATATCAAATGAATTTTTCTTACAGTTTTTTGAACATCTTTCATTGTTGTATATTTATAAACACCCTCTCCATAAAAATAATATCCTTTGGGCAATTTAAATCTTTGACCATCAACAAAATCAAAATTAAAATCAAAATATACAATTTGTCCACTTCTACAATCTTCATTACTTAATGCCCATTTAGGACAAATATAACCTAATGCACCATTATTTAATGCTTGAAAAACTAACCCACGTTTATTTTTTATAACACCATTTAGATCTTTTGCAAAACACACATTTGATAACAATAAACATAAAATTATTAGAATAAACTTTTTCATTACAACCTCTTTTATACTTATTTTATCACAAAATAACGAAAAAGTTTGTAGGTTGGGTTTTAACCCAACAACTCGATCTTATAAATTTTGCATTTCCTTGCAAACACTAAGGAAGCAGAGTAAAATGTGGTTTAAAGCAAGTTATTGCAAATAAAAAAGACGGGTTTTAAAATCCGTCTTTTTTGATATGGTGGGCGTGAATACTTTAATCATTGGTGAAGTATGAGCCTTACGAGTAAAGTATGCGACAACTTTATTAAAAATTGAGCACTTTGTGCG
>CAZNLZ010000052.1:0-8503 GCA_964574225.1 uncultured Muribaculaceae bacterium
AGCAGAGGGTCGAGCGTTCGAATCGCTCCGGGCGTAAATTTTAAAAGAGGATGAAAATCCTCTTTTTTTATTTTATTTCAATTTGTGAAAGACTATTTGCCGTATATGAAGATGTTTCTCTTAGCTTCTCTTCATTTATTTGTCCTGTTGCAACAAGTATAGTTTGTTCTATTCCTGCGTTTTTTGCTGAAATATAGTCCATTGGAGCGTCGCCAATCATAACTGTATTTTGTGGATTCGCTTTAAGCAGATTTAGTGCAAGTTTTGTAGGTTCTCCGCTTTCTTTTGTTCCAGTTGTTGATTCTCTGCCAAGAACTACATCAAAAAGTTCCTCCCAACCAAATTGGATTAATGTATTTTTTGTTGATTCTAATGAATCAGATGTTACTATTCCAGTTTTAATATTTAATTTTTTGATTTTTTTTATAAAATCTATTGCTTCATTAATGGGTTTTGTATAATCTTTCATATTTTTATAAAAGATATTGCTAACGTCATCAAAAATTTCTTCTAATTCAAGTTCTGTTGTATAAACACCAAAATCTCTTAAATCATTTTTAAAAATAGCTATTATTTTTTGTCTTGAATACATTGCAGTAATGCCATTAGAAAGCATTTCTCCTGTTTGTGTGTTATATCCAAGTTTTAAGCAAATATTATTTTTTACAGAGTTTTCAAGTCTATACCTTTTTATTATTTCCTCTGCCCTTAATTCTGTCATTTTCCCCCAAAAATAATGAAGGTCGATAAATGTTCCATCTTTATCAAATAATATTGTATCTATGTTATTTATTTCCCAATCATTTGTTTTTAAAGTAATCATTTCATATTATCCAGTGATGTTTTTATAAGGTTTCTTGCTATTTCTACTGCTTCATTAAGTGCAGTGCTGTTTTCAAGTAAATTATCCATTTTTAGGTATTTGTTTACTATTTTTCTTGCGTATGAGCCAATAGCAATACAATGTGGATTTACTCCGCACTGTTTTGCTAATAGTGTTGATTTTGTATTTGTTCCGCCTGACATCATTATGTATATTGGCAATTTAGAATTTTGGAATAA
Source organism: uncultured Muribaculaceae bacterium (assembly GCA_964574225.1). GTDB lineage: Bacteria > Cyanobacteriota > Vampirovibrionia > Gastranaerophilales > Gastranaerophilaceae > Avigastranaerophilus. The sequence continues at coordinate 1,063 of CAZNLZ010000052.1, forward strand.
TTGTGCTGTTGCTACAGCTTGCAATGTAGTTCCATATTCGTCGTTATTTCCACTCATTGCTATTCCGTCTGCCTGAATTATTGTTGTATAATCATCTCTTTTTGAAATAAGTCGTTTTACTCGTTCAATAAGTTTTTTGTCCCCAAGCTCTGAACGGTCAAGAGAAATACACAACATCCCATCAAAAAGATTGTTAATTTGTTCCCATTTTTCATCTACGTCATTTTCATCTGTAGATATTGCGTGGAATTCAATGCAATCTATTCCTTTTTTAATTAATTGTGGTAATACTTCATTGTAGTTGATGATTTGTGAGTGCATTTCTATTGCAACTGCTGGACAATTCTTTTTGCATTGTCCACAACCTATACATCTTTCTTTTATTACTGATAAATTATCGTTTATCGCATTATGAGGACATTTTTGTACGCATTGTCTGCATTTTAAACATTTTACAGGGTCTATATTTGCTTTTGTAATATGTGGGTCACCATTAATTCCAACGCTAACACATATGTATCTATCTGTTGAAATTCCAGCTCTTTTTAAACCATTTTTTGCTGCTTCAACTATTTCAGGTTTTGCGCAAACATCAAAAAAATTACATCCAGCTAATGAATATATTGTCACAAGCTTTTCAACTTCTGTAGCGTCTTCATTTCCTGCTCCACAAACGAGTTTAAAACAATTTTTATTTTCTAATAAGTCTTTAAGCATATATATCCCTCTAGTCACATTGAATTTTATTACGAAAAAAATTTATATTAAAGTTTTGTGCTAAAATTATTCTATGATTAATACAATTGATAATTCAACAATACAAAATATTGATGTTAAGTATTCAGAAATGGATCATAATTTTGCATTAAAACCATATTCTTTACTTAACTTTCTTCAAGATATAGCAAGTGAAAATGCTGAAAAACATGGTTTTGGATATTCTTACATTGTTAAAAAAAATTATGCTTGGTTCTTGATTAAATATAGAATGGAATTTAATGATTATCCTGTTGGTGTTTATGAATTAACTCTTAAAACAAAACCTCGTGGATATAATAAATTATTTGCATATAGAGAATTTGAGTTGTCACATAATGACAATATTTTAGGAAAAGTATTTAGTATGTGGACATTGGTTGATATTCAGTCTAGAAATCCAGTTCTTATTGGTAATGCTATTCCAGAAAGTCCTAATATGCAGCCATATCAAAAACAAGAAACTGATTTATCCTTTGCTAAAATTAAGCTAAATTCTGAGCCATCAATTATAAAAGAGTTTGAAGTTCGTTATAATGATTTGGATGTAAATGGTCATGCTAATAATGGTAATTACATTGTTTGGGCATTTGAACCTTTATCATTTGATTTTAAAGCTAATAATAAGATTAAGACAATTGATATGATGTTTAAAAAAGAAGCAAAATGTGGTGAAAAATTAATTGTTGAAGTTGGATTTAATGATGATAAAACAACCGTGCACATTATTAAAAATATGCACGGTGATGAAATTTGTTTAGTTCAATGCGTTTGGGCTTAAATTTTATTCATTAAATTAGCCATTTCAATTGCTGATTTTGCAGCATCTGAACCTTTATTACCTGCTTTTGTTCCTGCTCTTTCAATTGCTTGTTCAATATTATCGCAAGTTAGAACACCAAATATAACAGGAATAGCTGTCTCTAAGCTAACTGATGCAACACCTTTAGAAACTTCTGCACAAACATAGTCATAGTGTGATGTTGAACCTTTAATAACTGCACCTAATGTTATAATTGCATTGTATTTTCCTGATTTCGCAACTTTTTTTGCTACTAATGGGATTTCAAATGCGCCAGGGCACCAAACGATATCAATATTTTCGTCTTTTGCTCCGTGTCTTTTAAGTTCATCAATAGCTCCAGATAAAAGTTTAGAACCTATAAATTCATTAAATCTTGCAACAATTATACAAAATTTTTCATTTGTTACAGTCAACATTCCTTCGTAAATATTAGTCATATTGTCTCCTTGAATATTTTTATAAAATGATTTTACAATACTGACAAAAAATATTAAAGTTATAAGAACAATCTTTTACAAGATAAGTGTATGTTCTTATTTAGAAAATGTTTGTAAATTTCAACAAAAGCCTTGTCTCTTATGATTTGTGCTTTTAATTTTTCTGTATTTTCAAACTTCATCTGGTTTCTTATTTTTGTTACAAACGATATTTTTATTTGTTCTCCGTAAATATCATTATCAAAATCAAGAATATGAACTTCTGTTTTTAATTGTTGTTCGTTGCTAATTGTTGGTGCAAAACCGTGATTAAGAACACCATTGTATATTTTTCCTTGAATCGAAACTGTTACATAGTAAACACCATGAGGAATTTGAATTTTATCTTCTGGATATTCTATATTTGCACTTGGATAACCTAATTTTGAGGCTATTTGTTGACCTTTTATTACTGTTCCATTTACAAAATAGTTATAACCTAAAAGCGCATTTGCTTCTGTAAAATTACCTAGAGCGATTTTCCCTCTAATTACAGAACAGCTTACTACATTTTCATTAACCACAAATGGTGGTACTTCAAAGTATTTGTAGTTGTATTTATCCCTATTATTTCTAAGAAATTCGCTGTTTCCTTCTTTGTTAAATCCAAAATAGTGGTTAAAACCTGTAGTAATCGCTATTGGCGAAAAATATTTAACTAAAATGTTTTCTAGATAATCTGCTGCTGTGATATTAGAATATTTTTCAAAATCTAAAAGTACAACATTATCAATACCAATTTCTTCAAGAATTTTTAATTTTTCGTCTAAAGTTAATATTTGAGAAACTTTTTGGTCAGTTAAATAGTTTAATGGATGTTCTTTGAATAAAATTACCACAGTTTGGGTATTATTTTCTTTAGCAATGTTTATTGCATTTTTTAACACCACACGATGACCTAAATGCAATCCGTCAAAGAATCCTAGTGCTATTGATGATTTATTAATATATGTTAATTCATTATAAATATGCATATTGTAATTATAGACAAAAATAAAATAATGTTGAATACTAATTATAAATGAGCGAAATAAAAGAGATTAACAGTATATTGCCTTATGGTGCTTTCATTAATAAAGATGGAAGTGCGGTTTTTCGTTTATGTACATTTGATTCAACTGAAAAAGTTGTTTTAAAAGTGAAAAAAGCAGGGCAAGAGGTAATGTCTTTTGATATGTCTAAGACTAAAAAGTGTTTATGGACAATTTCTCTTGAGTCTGGTGTTGTATCTTCTGGAGATAGGTATAGATTTATTCTTCACAATAAAGGTGAAGTTATTTGGGTCAAAGACCCTTGTTCAATGTGGCAAGAATCTTATTTTAAATGGTCTAGAATTTATAATCACAATTCTTTTCTATGGACTGATTCTATGTGGCAAAATGCCTGCAATGAAAGAAAAATTAGTCGTTTGGCTTCTCAAACAAATGGTTTGTCTTGTGTTAATGATTTAAGGATTTACGAACTTCATATTGGTACTTTTACGCAAGAAGGTACATTTGTTAGTGCTAAATCAAAATTAAAAAAATTGGCTGATGAACTTAAATTTAATGCTATTGAAATCATGCCTGTTGAAAATACATATTCTTTTAATTGGGGCTATGATGGTGTTGATAAATATGCTCCTAATCATACGTATGGAACACCAGATGACTTAAAAGATTTAATTAATTATGCCCACGAATGTGGTTTGAACGTTATTATGGATATTGTCCCTAATCATTTAGGACCTGATATTGCTAGTTTGCATCTTACTGGTCCATATATTGAGGGAACAAATTGCTTTGGATATAAGTTCAATTTTGAAAAAGATGAATATTGCGGTTACGTTCGTGATTATATTGTAGGAACTGCATTAAATTGGGTTGTTAATTATCATTGCGATGGTCTGCGTATTGATATGACTAAGTTTATGTGCAGTGATTATACAATGAAACAGATGGCTGCTGCTGTTAATTATTATTCTCCGCATACATTTTTAATTGCAGAAGATGGTCGTGATAATGATGAAAGGGTTACAAGATCATTTCCTCAAATTGAAAATGATGCAAACAAGTTAAATCATAAGAAATTTGTTGAACAAATCAAAAATAATGATGTGTCATTATCTAGCTTAGGTTTTGATACAGAATGGGATTTTCCATTTCATAAACAAATTGCTGCTTCTGTTTTGGGCTCTTGGGATTGTAGAATTAAAAACCTTTGCGCTTTAGATTATTCTTTAAGATCTGCGCAAACTCGTGTTAAGTATCCAATGAGTCATGATGAAATAGGAAATATTGATGGTACTCGTTTAATTTCCAAAATAATGGTTAATGAGCTAAAGTTGAATGATAAAATATGTGATTGTTGTCATTCTGAAAAATGTAAAAAAGCTGCACATGCTGCTCATAGAATTCTTGCTTCACTTATTTCTGGTGATTTAGAAAAAATGACGGATGAAGAACGAGCTATTTTTTATAAAAGTAATTCTTTGACTTGCAATTTTACAGTTGATGAAATCAAGAAATCGTACATTAAAGCTGTAAATATGCATAAACTTGTTGTTGGAAAAGTTTATTCTATTCCTGGACCGAAAATGATTTTCCAAGGTGATGAATCAGCAAGCATTGCATATTTTAAATTCTTTAGAAAATTTTCTACGGGTTTAGAACCATATTTGAGAGAAAAGGGGTATGAACCTGGTTTGCCAGCTTTCCTTGATTCAAAACTTTCGTCAGTTAAAGTTTCTGAAAAGTATTCTTATATTAATAATTCTGTTGAAAATTATGTATCAGATTTAAATCAACTTTGCGAAGATAATATTGCCCTGTCTTCTGGTCATATTGAAAAAACAATAGTTAATGAGTCTGCGGATACTCACGCAATTTATTGTAAAAAAATATATAATGAAATTTTTTCAATTTCTAATTTTTCAGGTACGTCGTATGATAAAGGTTATGGTTTGATGTTCCCAAAAGGTAAATGGAGAGAGATTTTTAACTCTGATAATATTAAATATGCTGGAGAAGGAAAATACTTAAATGCTGGAAGCATTAAAGATAATTTTTCTTATATTTCTCTTCCTGCTTACGGAATTATATTCTTTGAAAAAGTGATTTAAATTCTTTCTAAAATATAGTTTATTGCGCCTTTGTTTTCATCAAAAACATCATTTGCATTCTTACAATATTGTTCATATTTATTTTTATCTGTATAGAAAGATATTAATTCTTTTTTGAATTCTTCTTCATCTTTAACTATAATTGCACATTGTTTTTCAACAACAGTTCTATAAACATCTTTAAAATTAAATGTGCAAGGACCAGATATAACTGGTTTTCCCCAAATATTTGCTTCAAGAGGGTTGTGTCCGCCTGTTGTTGAGAAACTACCACCAATAAAAGCAACATGGCAAATTGAGAACAATTTTGCAAGTTCACCCATTGTATCTAGCAAAATAATATCATTTTCAATAAAATTGTCATTTTTAGAGCGTTTTCCCCATTTGTATCCTGAATTGTTTAATAACTCAGAAACTTCATCATATCTTTGTGGGTGTCTTGGTACTAATAATAATTTTGCGTCACTACATTCTTTTTTCAGTGAATTAAAAGCATTTAATACAATTTCGTCTTCACCTTTATGTGTGCTTGCACCAACAAATAATCTAAAAACTTCTGTTTTTAGCTCATCAGCGTATTTATTTATTTCTTTTTGTGATAAGTTTTGAGAAATATCAAATTTTAAATTTCCCATTACTTCAGTTCTTTCTTCTGTTGCACCAATTTCAATCATTCGTTGAACGTCATCTTTTGATTGCATATAAATTTTTTCATATCGATTTAGAACTGGGCTTAAAAACATTTTAATTTTTTTGTAGCCGTCAAATGAATGTGGAGAAATTCTACCATTAATTGTATAAACTTTAACTCCTTTTAATTTTGCCAATGTGACAAAGCAAGGCCAAATTTCAGTTTCTGCAATAATAACTTTTTCTGGATTAAATGTATTTAAAAATGACAAAATACTAAAGAAAAAGTCATATGGATAATAAGTTACTTTATTTACAATATCTTTGAAAGATTTTTGTGCAATTTCTTGTCCTGTTCTTGTTGTTGTTGTGACAACTATAATTTCTTCAGGATGTTTTTCTCTGTAAGCTTTTACAAGTTCTTTTATTGCGTTTGTTTCTCCAACAGAAACAGCGTGGAAAACTGTTGTTTTTTCTCCTTTTTTATCAAAAGAATAAAATCCAATTTTTTCCCAGAAACCTGCTCTGAATTTAGGTTGAATTATAAAGGCAATTAAAATTAATGGTAAAAGTGTTATTGCGAGTGAAATAAGCACTATATTGTAAATTAATACCAACATTAGTTATTTTCTTCCTTATCCATCATTATTGTTTCTTGTGGAATATTCATTTGTTCTGGAGATACAACTTGAATTCCGAATTTTGTTCTAAATAAGTGTTTTACAGTTTCGCTTTGAATATCAAACATCATATTATTGAATAAATCATAAGCTTCTTTTTTGTATTCAAGAAGTGGATTTTTTTGACCATATGCTCTTAATCCAATACCTTCACGCAACATATCAATGTTGTGTAAGTGGTCAATCCATTTATTATCAACAACTCTAAGAAGTAAGTCTTTTTCTAGATTTCTCATAACATTATCTGATGTATAAGCTTCTTCTTTTTTGTGTGATAAATTGTATTGTTCAGCAACTGCATTATAAAATTCAACCATTTTGTATTCGTGGTCTTTATAAGCTTCTAGTGCTAAATCTCTAATTTTGGAATATACATTTTCGAATTTAATACCTTGTATATCTTTAACTTCAATATTAGAAAGTTGTGGAATTACAGAGTGGATTTCTTTTACTAATGAAACTAAATCATCATAAATGTATTCATCTGGGTTCATGCCTGGTGCAATATAGCTTTTTAGTAATCTATCTACTTCACATTCAATCATAAATACGATATCATCGTGAAGGTCTGTATTTTCCATTACCTTGTTTCTTTGTGCATAGAATTTTTCACGTTGTAAGTTCATTACATCGTCGTATTCAAGTACGCTTTTTCTAGCGTCAAAATGGAACGTTTCAACTTTTTTTTGATTGCTTTCAATTTGTCTTGTAATTATTCCATTTTCGATTGCCAAATCTTCTTCTATATTAAAGCTATTCATAATAGCCATAATTTGTTGACCACCGAATATTCTCATTAAACTATCTTCTAAAGATAAGAAAAATCTTGTTGAACCTGGGTCGCCTTGTCTTGCAGCACGGCCTCTTAATTGGTTATCAATACGTCTTGATTCGTGTCTTTCTGTACCAATAACGTGGAGACCTCCTGCTTGAACAACTTTTGCGTGTTCTTCTTCTGTTAATTTTCTTGTTTTTTCAAGAACTTCATTTTTTA